>CBFHXF010000070.1:0-4469 GCA_965659745.1 Bacteroidia bacterium | reverse complement strand
GTACAACAACGCCTAAATCGCCTTGTTTACACCCATTCCAAAGAACGTGGAACTTACCAACATTGGCCCCTGCAGCGAAATCAAGGGGTAATATTAGGACTCACCTTAAACGATAAATGGCTGCTAGAGTCGGGCATTTTTAAGGCGTCTGCATCGTCGTATTTGCGCATCGATAAATTGCCTTACTACAAAACGCCCATCAAAGTAAATCCGCAACGTAAAGTCATAGAAGTGCATACGCCATACCACGAGAGAATCATCGACGCCAACGACGTGGCATTGCTTCCCAACGGGGCCAACTGGCGCGATACCAGCAAGTATTACACCGTTTCCTTCGAAGAAAATCAACAGGCCGAATTCCTTGAAATACCCCTTTCTTTTGGTTATAAACATACCTGGCACCGCTTCCTATTCAGCGCCCAAGTGGGTGGACTCATACTGCTTCCTCAAAAAGTGCAAAGCGATTTTAAACTCACCATCAATAATAAAGAAAACTCCTCCTTCGAATTCAATCAAGAGAAACGACCTCTTAAAAACAAGGCCCTTTATGAAGGATTCGCCCAAATGCAATTCGGATACTACCTCATTCCCCAACTCAATACCTATATAAATGTATTATTGCCCGGATTGCATGAAAACAACCCCAACAAAGTCCTATCAACCCAAAATCTCCGGGTTCAACTAGGACTCAATTACCAATTTTAATAGGATTTTTACTTAGCCAAGCCATCTAAATGCTTGGAAACCGTTTGGGACTTTCCGCCGCGGTTGAACGTAATAAATTCGTGACAAACCGTATCGGTAGCCGATCCGTAATCTACAAATATGCGCTGCGTGGCATCGACATGCTGAATGTCTACCCTTCCCTTTATAATGCCCCACTTGCAGGCATTGGCAAAATAAAGGGAATCTTTAATGGTGGCATTGTAGAATCGACCTTGGCGATTCCTCGCATACGACCTGCCGCCAACAGCCCACCAATCGTCTTCCGTGGTTTTAGTATTCTCGCCTTTGATCTTTACCCGCACATATTCATTCGTCCACTCAAAATTATACGCCGGTTCCAACATACTCACATCACTCTCCACTCCCCATAACGTATGCTCAAACTCATCTTTACCCCAATTTTGTAGTTTTATAGTTCCACCAAAATTCCAATCGTTCATTCCAAAACCCGGGTTCATGGTAATTAATAACTCGCTGCCTGGGGTTTCCATCTTACCCGCCCACACTACCGACATGGTACCTTTGCGACGCACGCCATCGTAAATTTCGACGTAATCGGGACCGTAATCGAACCACAATTGGTGTTTCATTTCCAAATTGTCGAATTTATATGAAATGGCACCGGCGTTAGACAGGTTATAGCTCGAATCGCCCCAAGCCAGCTGGGCATCTTCCACCAAACGAAGAATTTTACCCACTTGAACATCCGGAAAATAATTATCGCCCACCGAGTTCTCTAAGGTTTGCGGATACATATGACAGCTTGAAATCCAGGAAAGGCCCATGCTCAGCGCCAGCGCCGCGACCAAACGCGACCCGCTTTTTCGCTTGAAATTATATGTTCGTAGGGTAAAAGCCATTAAGAAAGTCTTCCCCACAAAAGTAATACATCCTGCTATTTTTTATTCCAAAACCACGCATTTAAAGCCCCAATGATACCAAATGGTACAATGGCATCGACAAAACTGGCCATCAAATCAAAGGTGGGATACCAAATATGGTTGGTATACGTGAAGTAGAAAAATCCAAGCATTCCAAGTCCGAGCGACCATAATACCGAGCGGCCGAGCGACTGCGGACCCATGGCACCGAACCAAAATATCAAGAAAAATCCGCTTACCCAATCCACTAAAAATCCGCGTAACATGTTCATTCCCATACTCATTTCATGCGCCCCATGGTAGGTCACAAACATCCACGGCTTCCCCATAAACGATTCCCATTGCTTCTGTGCTTCTTCCGCCGGCACATCAGGCGATACCGATGGAATCATGTAGCGGCCGTCTTCCAAGTTCAAGCCCGTTAACAGCGCCTGAATCGTATCTTGCTGAGGGGTGTATTTCTGGGCTGAACCGTGAAAATTGCCCGCTGCCCAAGAAACAAACTGATACATAAACAAAACAATTCCAATAACTAAAGAGGGTAAGATATATTTTTTCATGAGGGAAAATAACTACTAATAATTCTGATTTAAAATCGCAATCCGACAAATCTGACATTTCTCAAGCAATTCCACCAAAAAAACGAACTCAGACGTCTCAATCCGATTCCCCTTATTGTCATAAATACGCAAAGTTTGGTTTTAGGCCTAAAAAGGGCCTATTTTTGGAAAATATGCAAAAAATATTCTTTCTTTTTCTCCTCGGGGGAATCCTAAGAACGGCTGAGGCCCAAAATTTACCCATCGACTTTGAAAGCAACCAACATACTTTTTCTGTTTTTGGTGGTACCGAATTCAATCGCGTGAAAGATCCATTGCGTCCTAATAATAACGTAGCCCTGTTCACCAATACCGCAGGAAGTGCCTTTGAAGGCGCCTTCATCGACCTTCAAAATGGTGTTGTTTTAGACTCTTCTAAGAAATTGTATTTCAGCTTGTATCATGCGCAAGGCGATTCGTTCACCTTCCACATTAAATTGGAACAAAGCACGGTTAGCGAACCCGAAGTGTATATTCAAAAGACCTTCAAAACAAGCACGTGGCATACCGATTCGTTCGACTTTTCTAAAGCCAAAGTAGTAGGCAGCGATGCCCCCATAAATGCCAAAGGCACGTATAAAAGAATCACTATTTTCTTCGAAGCCAACGAACTCAAATCGGGCACCTACCACCTCGACGATATTAAAGGTTTTGTTCGTTCCGGGGGAAGCCAACAGAACGCCGGCGTTACCCATTACGGCAAATTGGTTTGGGCCGATGAGTTTGATTATTCGGGAAAACCCAAAGCCGAAAACTGGCATCCACAAGTCATTCCCCCCAATAACGGCGGCTGGTTCAATGGCGAAATACAACATTATACCGATAAGCTCGACAACGCATATGTGAGCGACGGAAGCATGAAAATCGTATTGAAGAAAGAGCGTTACACTTATGACAACAGCACGAAAGACTATACCTCTGCCCGTTTGAATTCCAAATTTGCCTTCACCTATGGCCGTGTGGATGTTAGGGCTAAATTACCCGCAGGCAGTGGCGTTTGGCCGGCTATTTGGACCCTTGGCACCAATGTGGGCGAAACCGGAAACTACTGGGGTCGCAATGCCCAAACGGTGGGTTGGCCCAAGTGTGGCGAGATGGATATTATGGAAAGCTGGGGACATAATCCGCGTTATGTTTCTTCGGCGGTGCATACCCAAGCGCGTTTCGGCGGGGTAGAAACCGGCGGCACCTTTTTGCCCGATCCGTACAACGATTATCACGTGTATTCGTTGGTATGGTCGCCCGAGAAGCTGATGTTTTTCGTAGACAGTGCTGAAATTTACACCTACCAACCCGACGTATTAACGGCAGACAACTGGCCTTTCACGAAGGATCAATACATATTATTGAACATTGCGGTATTGCCGCAGGTGGCGTCGAATTTTGATAGTTCGCGCATGGAAATCGATTATGTGCGGGTATACCAGCAGGGCGAAGACAGCGGCACGTTAAACGCGGAGTCGATCAAAACAGAAAAAACGGGCTTTATTTATCCGAATCCGGTACAGGATAAAATTTTTATTGAAGACATTAATAATTACGGAGCTTATGCGCTTATAGACATGGGCGGTCGCGAAATCCAGAGTGGAAGTTTAGAAGGATTAGACGGCATAGAAGTTAGCGAATTGGGCAGTGGCATGTATCATTTGCGTCTTTCGGATGCGGGTGAAGCGGCAGGAAGCACCGGGGAGGTATATTTCCGTGTGATCAAAGAATGACGTATCTTTGCGCGGCCTAAGGGCAAGGTCCCGTAGTAGAATGGATACTACGTGAGTCTCCGGAACTCAAGATCCGCGTTCGATTCGCGGCGGGACCACTTTTACTATAGTTATTCACATAAAATAATTGATTTTACACGACCAATATTATCACTATTGATTTAAACATTATTGATAATCCATTTTTCCGCTTGTTAATTATTATGTCAGATAAGATTTATATTATAGGTTCGGGAATTCAAGGTTGCACAATAGCCCTTGAACTCGCAAATAGAAAGCAAAACGTCGTTTTATTGGAACGAGATTCAATTCTTTTTAATAGGGCAAGTTTAAGAAATGAGGGGAAGGTGCATCTTGGTCTGGTTTATATGAATGATCCAACATTTCGAACCCCATTATTAATGCTAGAAGGTGCACTTACCTTTAGGAAACATTTAGAAAGATGGATTGGTGGACGTTCATTTGATTTAGGGCTAAGTGAACCATTTTATTATTTAGTGGCAAAGGATTCTTTTTTAAATGCAGATCAATTAGAACAGGGATAT
>CBFHXF010000069.1:0-8841 GCA_965659745.1 Bacteroidia bacterium | reverse complement strand
TTTATGGCTTCCCATCCATGTTTCGAATCCTTCACCGAACTTTTCCCCGAACTTTTCCCCGAACTTTTCCCCGAACTTTTTATTGATCGTGGAAGGACAACCGTAAACATACCATCCGTTTTAAATTGAGGTTCCGGAAGCTTGACATTTTTCATTAAATCCCTGATTCTTCCAATACCTGAACCTACTTGCTCTACCATGTGGATACGCACAAACAATCCAAATATGAGCGGATTTCGGCTATGGCTCTTCGTTCCAAATTCAGCTAGAGAAATAGCACTCGTTAAACCTCCAGGATTACTAATTTCAACCCGGTCTTTAAATAACTCAATGGTTATTCTGGCCCCTTTGTCATAATAATCGCGATGCGATAGGGCATTTATGATGGCTTCTTTAAATGCCGTTTCGGGGATCTCCCATAATTCCTTTCTTGGACCGCCGCCCTCAATTTCATAACGAACAGAAAGCTTGCCTTTTAGCCATTGCATGGCTTGTTCGTATTGCTTCATTAAGGCCCCACCGTAAACCTTATCGTCGATAATATTAGTTTTATTGGTTCCTTCAAATGCGATACAGCGGATTACAGCGGTTTCTATAAATTGCTCGGGTATATTTCCAAAAAACAAGGCTCCACCGTTCTTTATAATACCATTAGGTAACAATAATTTTAAATTATGAATGATTTGATCCTGACTAACAGCATTAGATAATCCGCTTTGCAGCCTAAACTCTTCAAACAAATTTTGGTCAATATCTTTGATTAAATCAAAATCAACACAAGGGGCTTCATCAAAATAAATGCGATCTGACTGCTGAAAAAAGTCACGCATTTGCTCAACCGTAGTGAGTTTTTGAGTGTTTGGACCTTGTCTTACATAAATAGCCCCTGATAAAGCATAAGGCTTTTGAATACCCGTATTTACTTCAATTACCCAAACCATTTTTCCATCTACTTCAACAGCATAAAAATGAGTAGTTAAGTGTGGATTAATCTCGTTCAACGAATTTTGAATAGCAGAACGTTTTCCATTGTCTATGTACACCCCATGAATTACATTGTCATCACTCACTCCAATTAACAATACACCTCCGGCAGAATTAGCAAAAGCACAAATTTCTTCTGTAATTTCTTTTACCTTGTTGGGTACACGAATTTTAAACTCGGCATTGTAACCTTCTCCGGCTTGTACTATGCTTTTTATTTCGTTTGGTGTGAGTTGAGTGGGCATTTGTAAAATGGACTATAACCGATGTAAAACTATTCGCAAAATAATTCATTTACAAATAAAAGAGGAATACCCATTCCCCCTACAAACTTCCGGCCAAGGCCTGTAAAGCCGAAGGATGCGCATGCGTGCGGATGTGGTTCAAGATGGTTTGGATATTTTCTTCTGGGGGACCCACATTCTCAATTACCAAATTGCAACGCTCTTTATGCGGTTCAATAAATTGCTGATAAGCCGGCATTACATGAAAATTCCACTGGTGTAAGCTGCGCTCCCTGGGAATATTCCGCTCGCGGATGTCGCGCTCTAAACGCCTGTTGAAACACAAATCCGTATCGCAATCGATAAAAATGCGGTAATTCAACATCGTATCTACCGACTTAATATCCATTACAAATAAACCTTCCACCAAAATAACAGGCGCAGGATCTATGGTTGCCATTACTTCCGGCGCATCGTAATGTTCGAATTGATATTTTCGAATCACAATAGACTTGTATTCGATCAATTTTAACAAATCTTGATAGAAACGATCCGCATATAAGGCAGATGGCAAATCGTAATTGGCCTCTCCGTGTTCGTCGAAATGCTGCTCTTCCAAAGGTTTGTAATAATCATCAAAACCCAAAATACAAATCTTATCACCGAACTGTTCTTTCAATCGGTCTACGTAAAAGGTTTTACCCGCACCCGAAAGTCCGGTCATACCTATAACAAAAGGTTCAATAGCGTGCATCATTTAATCGAAAGCTTCTTCCTCTAATAAATTACCGTTGGTATCGTATTTCTGAATCAACAAAATCTCACATTTATGATCGTAATACTTCCACTCCCCTACTTTAACGCCCATATCATAAGTGCCTTCGCGCGACTGAAAACACGATTTCTTACCGTAAACCCAAGGTCCATGCGCAAACCCATCTACATAATTCCCTTCGGTTTCTACCGCCCGATAACGCAAATTGGTTTTAGGGTCCTTTTCTACTCGGTATTCTCCCTGAAGTCCGTGTTTTTTACCCTCTTTAAATTGGGTTAATTTAATGGTATCGCCAAACATATTGAACTCGGCAAAAGTGCCATTTTCCTTGCCTTCGTTCCAATAGCCGGTTTTAATTAATGCACAACTAAGCGCGTCCCAAGCCCGTTGCACACTGTCTAATTTACCGTTTTTATAGTATTCTTCAATGGCGGCACAGCCGGTACTGTGGTAATAGTAATGCGGACCGTGCAAACTCCCAGAATCGTTAAAGTTTTTGTAAAAACGAATGGCTCCATTGTCAAAAAAGCCATAATGCTCCCCTACCGGAACGCCCATGCGGTATCGGCTTTCGGTTTCTTTATTGCCATTTTCAAAAAAGGCTTCACACAAGCCATTTCTTTCGCCCAGGGTGTACCTGTTGATATAGTATTTTTTGCCGCTCGCATAAAATCCCTGCACCAACCCGTCGATGACTTCGTTAACGAATTCGCCCATTACTTCCACTTTACCGTTTTCATAATAGTAGTAAAACGGTCCGTTTTTTACGCCATTTTTATACGTTTCACGCAATTGGAAATCGCCATTGGGTCGCAATTTGGCAAATTCCCCGTGAAAAATTCCGTTTAAAAATTCGGCGCGTTTGGCCAAACGGGGCCTCCCGTCTTTTTCTTGGGGGAAGTAGTACTCGGCACGTCCGGAGAAGGGCACACCATTATAGTACGCGATGCTGTCGAAACGGATTTCAAGTTTTTCCCAGCGCACGGCTCTGACTTTGGCTTTAGCGGTTTGAGCCGTTAATGGGCTTCCCCCGAAAATAAAAGAGGTTAAAGCACATAATAGGAGGATTTGAGTACGTTGGAATGCTATTTTCATGGTCACTTTTCTTATAACTCGATTTTTAATTAGATATTTGATGCAAAATATCCGCCTAACGAGGGGTGCAAAGTTAGGGGTATGATTTAGTTTTGTAAAATTCGTGTTTTTAGAAAAGGTAAATAGTTATTGTTTGGCGAAAAAAGGCGTAGAAGCTACGTTCCCTTTTGATGCCGACACATTGGTTTGGAAAGTGATGGGCAAAATGTTTTGTTTGGGAAACGTGAGTGCGTTCCACACCATTACGTTGAAGTGCGAAACCGAAGCATCTTTGCGCCTTCAAGAGCAATACGATCAAATAAAACCGGGCTATCACATGAATAAAAAATTATGGATCACGGTTGAAATGGAAGGATTAGCGTCTGAATTCGTATTTTCGCTGATCGATACCAGTTATGAACTTGTGGTACAGAAATTGCCTAAAAAAGATAGAATCCTATTAGAGACATTATAAACATGATACAAAATCCAATTTTTAGAACCCTCGGCACCTTCGGTATGAGCGTGCTGCTCACGGCGAGCACCTGGGCCTTATCTGCAAACACCATGAATCTTTCAACGTATAACACCGATACACTTCCTGAGGGAATGTATGCTAAAATGTCGACGAACAAAGGCGACATTATTTTAAAATTACACTACGACAAAACGCCACTTACGGTTTGTAATTTCGTAGGATTGGCCGAAGGCAAAATTCCGAATAAAGAGAAAGCGGAAGGCGTTCCTTATTATGACGGTTTGAAATTTCACCGCGTTATTTCTAATTTCATGATACAGGGTGGAGACCCAGCCGGTAACGGTTCGGGTGGACCTGGTTACAATTTCGAAGATGAATTTGATGCGTCTTTGAAGCATACCGGTCCGGGTATTTTGTCGATGGCAAATGCGGGACCTGGAACCAACGGTTCTCAGTTTTTCATTACACACGTGGCTACCCCTTGGTTAGACGGAATGCACACCGTTTTTGGAGCTGTTATCAGCGGACAAGATGTGGTGAATGCCATACAACAAGGCGATAGCATCGAAACATTAACCATTATTCGCAAAGGTGCCGACGCTGAAAAGTTTGAAGCAACTGCAGCGGCGATGGATACATACAGAGGACAAATGAAAGAAAAAGCAGCAAAAGCAGCCGCAGAGGCCGCAAAAGAATTCGACAATTGGGTGATGAAAACCTACCCTAATGCACAAAAAACCGCATCTGGTTTGTATTATGCCGTAATTCAAGAAGGAACCGGTGAGCAAGCCGTTAAAGGCAAAACGGTTGCCGTTCATTATTCTGGTAAACTTACCAATGGAAATGAATTCGACAACTCTTACCGCCGTGGCGAACCAATTGAATTCAAATTGGGCGTAGGCCAGGTTATTCCCGGATGGGATGAAGGTATTGGACTTATGAAAGTGGGAGCTAAATATACCTTGATTATTCCATCTGAATTGGGATATGGAAAGCGCGGTGCAGGAGGGGTTATTCCTCCGAATGCTACCTTGGTTTTCGAAACCGAGTTGGTTTCTGTTAAGTAAACGAAATAAAATTTTGATAAAACAACAAAAAAAGTCGCTTAATGCGACTTTTTTTGTTAATTGCAACTGTGAATATCTTTGGTCATTCTTTTTTTAACCACTTCAATTCGCTTTGTAACGTTTGCAATCGTAAACCTTGGTTTTGGCTTCCACGGGGACATTACTCTACTGTCTTAGAAATCTATCAGGTCATTGGTGCCGGATTTCGTTTTGCCGACTGTCCTTGTTGCTTTTCTTCAGATCGAGACCGTTTGATATATTATTTTTTGCAATCGCATTTTAATATTCAAAATTGCTCCACAAAAGAAATTTTACATGTAGCTCCAGAAAAACCCTTATGGAAACGGTGGAATCAATGGAATGTAAATGTAAGCGGGATAGACAAGCGAACCCGTGGATATAAATTCACTTATGGTCGTGATGTATTGAACGCCGATCTTACCGACTTGAAATTTGAGAAAAATACTTTTGACATGGTAGTATGTAACCATGTGTTAGAGCACATTCCGGATGAACCTAAAGCACTTCAAGAAATACACCGTGTACTAAAAAAAGATGGATTGGCGATTCTTCAGGTGCCCTTCTCGCCTATTAGAAGAAGAAAGAGGGTAATTTCAAAATTATTCAATCGCGCAAAACGTATCGAATGGGTGGGGCAGCACGATCATGTGCGCATGTATGCCAATAAACCTTGGAACGATTGGCTGCAATATGGATTTGAATTCGTGCCTTTTGAGATTTCTTCAGAGGTAAGGATGAAACACGGTATGCATGCCACCGAGCCTCTTATTTTACTTCGAAAAATCTAATAAATTGGTTCTAAGAATGCGTTTTTTTGCGTTTTTCAGTTCCTATAGCAACAAGAAATCAAACTTATTTGTAAATTGCCCAACTCAATAATAACCAAAACGTAACGCACTCTTATGAAAAAACTTTACTTCTGTTTATGTGTCATTGCCTTCAATATAGTACAGGTGAGCGCGCAGAATGTAGGCATCAATCAAACAGGTTCCGATCCCGATAATTCCGCGATGCTCGATGTGAGTGCCACCAATAAGGGTTTACTGGTACCGCGCATGACTAAAACGCAGAAATTCTTGATTCCGAATCCTGCCAATGGTTTGCTGGTTTATCAAACCGACGATACCTCAGGATTTTGGTATTACGAGCAAAATCAATGGGTTCCCTTAATGCGGTCTATTACCTTCGGAAATGGGCTAACGGGTGGTTTAGTTCAAGGAAAAGGGTCCGTCGACATTAAAAAAACGGGAGTTGCCACTGCCACCTATGGCGATAAAGACCACTATCCTGTTCTTACCCTAAATGAATATGGTCAAATTACGGTAGCCAATACTGAAAAGTTCATAGATAACGATACGCTGAATGAAATTCAAACCATTAGTTTGAATGTTGATACGCTCAAATTGAATAAAAACGGCGGATTTGTACACCTTAAAGGATTTTGGAGTACCGAAGGCAATTCTGGTTTGAACGCTACCAATAACTTTCTAGGAACCACCAACAATGTTCCGCTTCGTTTTCGCGTAAACAACAGATGGTTTGGTGAATTGAACTCTGGAAACAACAATATATCCTTTGGTTTAAATGCCAATCAAAATTCTAGTGGGAATTCCAATATTGCAATAGGGCGTGAATCCCTTAGAGCCAATTCGGGTGGATATTACAATACCGCTGTGGGTTGGCAGTCTTTGTACGACAATAATTCTGGTAACTACAATACCGCATTAGGAGCCAAATCTTTATACAACAATACCACAGGCTCTTATAATATCGGAATCGGATTCGAACCTTTAACCTCAAATACTTCGGGGAATTATAATGTAGGCATCGGATTTAGAAGTTTGTTCAATAACACCACTGGAACCTATAATGTGGGAGTGGGAATGTATACCTTACTTTATAATACAACCGGAATTATGAATGCCGCGGTAGGGTACTACACATTGGGAGCGAATGTGTATGGCCATTATAATGCAGGATTTGGAAACTATGCTTTATACGCCAATAATCTGGGTCGTGGAAACGCATTTATGGGCTATGCCGCGGGTTACTACAATACTTCTGGATATTATAACCAAGGTTTGGGATATTATGCCGGATATTTAAACAGAACCGGGTATTACAATGTGGCTGTAGGGTATTTAAATGGTCCTAACACCTCCAATTTAGACAATACGATTGCCATTGGGTCTTCTGTATCCACTACCTCAAGTGATCAAGCTCGAATTGGTAATGCGTCTGTTACGAGTATTGGAGGGCCGGTTGCATGGACAAATACCAGCGATGCAAGGTTTAAAACTGACATCCGCACGGACGAAGTAGTGGGATTGCCTTTCATAATGAAGTTGCAGCCCCTCACCTACCGTTTTGACGTTCATAAAATGTATGAAGCTCAAGGTGCTTTAAACGATACCTTTACGTGGAAATCGAAATTCGACAAAGAAAGCATTCGATACAGCGGTTTTATCGCACAAGATGTTGAGAAGGTGGCGTTAGAAGTGGGTTATGATTTTTCGGGTATTGACAAACCGCAAAACGACCGTGATTATTATGGTTTACGGTATGCCGAATTCGTAGTTCCCATGGTAAAAGCCATTCAGGAGCAACAAGCACAAATTGAAACGCTCCAAAAACAAGTCGATCAATTGATGCAAATGAACCGCATGTTATTAGAGGAAAAAAATTCCCCCGAGAAAACTAAATAAACGTTTAGCAACATGAAATCTGGGCTGTTTGTAATTGGAATATTGGGTTGCTTGCTGCGTTTGGAGGCTCAAACGGTGGTGCATAAGGGCGGCTATATTCGGGTAACGAATGGGGCCCATATCATGGTTAATGGCGATTATCAAACCAAAGACGATGCCATTTTTCGGACAAAAAATTTAGGATTCTTGAAAGTTAATGGAAATTGGATTAACGATGCCAATTCTGCTTATTTTCACGATAACGCTACCAAAGTAGATTTTTCATCTCCCATTGTTGAGGTTAAAGGACGTACCATTACCAATTTCCCCTATTTGAATTTAAGCGGCAAAGGCGAACTGCGATTGCTCACATCCGCAGTTGTAGGTGGAAGTCGCAATAAAGGAACAATGGGACAATTACGCGTGAATGACGTGAAAATTCATTTGCAAGGTCGCACCCTCATTTTAAACAATCCTTTGGCCAATGCCATTACCTACCAAACGGGCGGCGGAATTATTTCGGAAACCAATTCTAGCTTGGGATATGGGGTGGTACAATGGAATATTAGAGAAGGAAACGGCGGTCCCGTCTTTAATATTCCCATGCTTAATGCAAGCGGTGATGATGTTTCCGTTCAGTATATACTGAACAATATGGGCGCTTCGCCGAATGATTCGGGATATATCAGTACGGCTACATATCCAACGGCTGATTTGCCCGCTCCCAATAATCGACCCTTGCCACTTGGGGTGTTCAATACCGATAACGAATGCGATGGCGAAAACAGCACACGGTTCGCCAATCGATATTGGATAATTGAGAGCCAAGGATACAGTACCCTACCCGATGTAACCCTAAATTTCAAATACAGCGAAACCGATATTAAGGGTAGTAACGATGAAATTACTGAAACGTATATCGGGGGAATTCAATGGAACGGCGCGAACAACAAATGGCAATATCCGCTTAAAGGCAGAATCGATCCGGTAGGAAATTCGTTCACGTATAGAGCTAAGCAGAATTTCGGAGGTATATGGACATTGAGTGATACCACACCCTATCCGCGCGCGCAATACAGCGTATTAGGTTTTTGCCAAAAAGACAGCATTATATTTAGCGATAATTCAATAGAAAGTAATGACAAGATTATACAGCGACAGTGGTATTTTGGTGATGGAGGGGTAGATAACGGCAAACAGTTGGTGCATTTTTACCAAAATTCAGGCCCCTTTGATACCCGTTTGATCATACGCTCACAATCTGGATGTCAGGATACTGCCGAAAAACGCATCATGGTACAGGCATCGCCAACAGCGAATTTTACTTTAATTGATACCTGTGAAAACGCTTGGGTAAAAGGCAAATCTATGAGTTGGCCTGGGGCGGGTTTTATAGAACAATCCATTTGGAACTTCGGGATGGGAGAACCTAAGCAATTCGGATCAGAGGCACAGTATTATTATGGGGCTGTTGGATTGCCAGAAATTAGTTTAATAGTATATAATAGTAAAGGGTGTAAGGATACTGCCATTC
>CBFHXF010000068.1:0-8936 GCA_965659745.1 Bacteroidia bacterium | reverse complement strand
ACCTCCGGCTTTAGAGAAATCAAAGCCAAACCGAATAACAAAGCAAAAAAGATTACCTGTAACATCTGACTCATGTTCCCCATGGCCCCGATGATATTTTCAGGTACAAAATCTACCAAAACCTGCAGAGGTCCACTTTCTTTGAATTTTTGCGCAGCTTCTATTTTGGACTTCACCACTTCGGTATTTTCACCTTGATCGCCTTGCGCTTTTTGCAATAAAAAAACATTCTCAGATTTGCAGGATTCGCAAATGCCGTCGCGTATGTCTACTTGATTTTGTTTGGCCCACACTTCGTATTTAATCCGGTTATAGGTTCGATCCGCATCTGTTAATTTCTTTCCTGGATTAATCACATTGGCTAATAACAATCCCACTGCCACTGCCACCGCCGTAGTCGCTAAATACATGCCGATCGTGCGACCGCCCATGCGACCCAATTTACGCGCATCGCTCAAACTCGCCACCCCTGTTATTATAGAAAACAACACCAAAGGAATGGCTATGAGTTTCAATAACCGTATAAAAATCACGCCAAAAGGATTGATCCATTGCGCCGTAAAGTTAGAAAGTCCAGCCGACGCCGATATCATACTCCAAATCACCCCCAGCAATAAGCCGATGATGATTTTCCAGTGCAATGCCAATTTCTTCTTTTTCATTTGAGGTTTCCAAAGGTAAAAACAATGCCCTTATCGTGTATCTAAAAATTGAAAAAGATATACCCGTGCGCCTGAAGGGGGCTTTAAAATCAGGGTCTCTCGTGTACGCTTCTCAAAAAAACACGTGTCAAAATGACCAAATTGGTTTCAAAATGGGTGTTTTTGCCCTTTTCGATGCCTTCGCACACTAGGAAAGGGGCACATTAGGCTAATTTTACTGCTGTGAATAAAATTTAACCTCAAGTTTTTGAGGCCATTCACATCTTATTTAGTATTCGCACAACCAAAACCCCACGTGACCTTAAACTCCCTACAAAATCAATTTCATCAAATTCGACAGCAGCCTGTGGGATTATTCATCCTTCGATTCAGCATTTTTTGGATTATTTGGTGGGTCGCCGAATGGTTGTTTCCCCAAAGTTTACAAAAAATAGACGGCGGAATTACCCAATTCGTTACGTACACCTCGGCATATTTGCAAAATTGGATCCACGGCACCCAGGTAACTGTAGGAGGTCCGCATACTCAAGAACCCTGGTGTCTTATCAATCAAAATTTATCGGTTGTGCGCATCGGCGACGCTTGCAATGGCCGCAATCTAATCGTACTCTACCTTTCCTTTTTACTCTCTATTCCCATTGGCGATTTCGAAAACAAAATGGTATTTGCCATCACCGGAGTGGTGTTTATTTTGTTGATGAACATCCTTCGAATTTATGGCTTGTTTCAAGTAGCCCTTACCGCTCCAGAATTTTTCCAGTTTCTTCATAAATACTTATTTCAAAGCTTCATTTATATCGACATGTTCATTTTATGGCGCTCGTATCTCACTTTAGAAATCAAATCCAAGATTAAATCCAACCTCAATGTACAAGGGGCCTAAGATTTATTTGGTGCTGATGTTACTCGCGATATGGGTCATCGACTTTATCGACATGCGGTATTTTTACTATTTTTTCAAGCGGGAAGCCCACCAAGTTTTAGGCATGGAAATGCATTTTACGGTGGCTTGGCGCTATCTGATTTCAGCGGGGAAATGGATGTTAACGGTTCTCTTATTCCCTGGTTTTTTTGCATCCCACAAAAAGACTATTGCTATATTATTTGGTATTTTACTCCTCGGAGATGTAATAAGCGTTGCCTTAATCAAATTCCACCTGATTACTACCCATATTCCCCACAGCATTTTTTACTCGCTGCTGCGCCTGAAAATAATGAATAACTACTTTTTAGTATTTATTGCCGGCTTGGGTATTTTAGACCAATTATCACAATATAATGAACGCACCAACCGAAATGTTTGAAGAAACCCCAGAGCTTATTAAAGAAAAACAAGCGCGACAGCGCGTGGCAAAAATGCGCACCCTCTACAAGTTTATTTATGTACTCTTGTTCATTGCCTTGTTCCCTATTATATGGTATAGCTTTTTATGGACGGCGATCCACCAAACCGTCAGTTTATTGGTGCTTTTTGTCAATATCAATTACCGATCGGTTCGAAAGAGCGTAGGAAAATCCAAATTCACCATTGCCAACGTATTTTTAATTGTGTTTCATTTAATACTGATTGCCACCAGCATCCTTATTTACTTCCTTGCCAAAGAGAATCCCCAAACCGGCAACTACTATTTTTAGACTTCATTCCTTACCGAAACTCCAATTCTCACTTTGGGGGAAGCCTTCCTCAAAAAAATAACTGTCAAAACGAACCAACGGCTTTCAAAACCCTCGTTTCCCCTTTCAACAAGGCCTTAACACCGACTAGAGGCTCCGGTTTGGTCTACTTTTGAAAGACCATGAAACACCATTTTTATAAAATTCTTTTAGTAGTACCGCTACTGCTATTCGCACAGAACCTGAGTGCTGCTACGTATTACTTTAAAAACTCAACAGACGGTAATTTCAATACACCCGCAAATTGGGGCGCAGGTACAATTAGTAGTGCCCACACTTATTATATTGCAAATGGTGCTACCGTAACACTTACTGCTGATGCTACTGTTGGAACTATCATAATAGATAATGGTACTCTGGATTTCAATGGTTTCACGCTTTCGACGCTTAACTTTCAGATATTTAAAAACGGCTCCATAATCAATTCTGCGAGCGGCAGTCAGCTCAAATACACCAGCAGTAGGGCCAGTAATTTATTCATCTGGGGAGATCGAAGCCTCAGCGATTTTTTATTCCCAATGAATGCCATTAGGCCGGAAGAATTAACCATACGAGAAGGCACACTAACTTTAACCCAAGATATTACCGTAAGTACACTGAGAATGGCTCCTGGCCCCGCTTACCTCGACTTAAACGGCCACGATCTCAATCTGAAATATTTTAGAAGAAACGATTTGAATCATGCCATTATTTGCGACCCAAATTCAAGCATTATCATTGAGGATACAAGCGTTTCAACACAAACAATTAAATTCTCTACCGCCACCGGCGAGAATATATTAAAACAATTAAAAAAATTGGGAAGCAGCAGCCATACATTCAATATTGAAAATGACGTACAGATTTTAGAAGCACTTGTATGTGAAAGTGGAAGCATTGCGTCTAACGGCAGTATCACCCTGCTCTCCGATGCCACCCAAACCGCCTATGTGGGCGAAAGCGCCGGAACGATCTCCGCCACCGGTGGCTTTAATGTACAACAATACATCCCAGGCCGTCGTGTGTTCCGCTTCCTGGCCCATCCTTTTAGCAGTGCTATTGCACTGAGTCAGCTCACCGACGATATCGACATCACTGGCACCGGTGGAACTTCAAATGGCTTTACTGCCACTATCAACGACAACCCTTCTGCCTATTATTTTGATGTTGCTGCCGCTAATAATACGTCTTCAGGCTTGAATCCCGGTTGGACCGATTTCGCTAATACAACCTCTAATTCTTGGGCTAAGGCTTCCCCTGCTCTTATATACATCCGTGGTGCCAAAGGTGAAGGAATCGACGGAAATGCGTACACCCCAAGTGCCGTAACCCTCGACATGAGCGGAACTATCAATTCAAAACAACAGCTCATTACCTTAACCAAAGGAAGCAATTCGACCTTTGTTACCGTTGGCAACCCCTATCCATCGCCCATACAGATGCAATCCATCACCTCTGCCAAACGCAGTAACGTGAGCAGTACTTACTGGGTTTTTGATGCCAATTTGGGCGCCAACGGCGGCTATGTTTCCAAACTTTGGGATACCGACAGCTATGTACTGCCCGCCTACGCCGGTTTTGCCACTGAAGTCTCCGCAACAGGCTCTATCACCTTCGAAGAATCCCATAAAACCACCGCCACTCCTGCCGATATCTTTCTCGGGGGAAGCCATTTATCCGATTTGGTGCTTAATGTGTTCGTTAACGACCGTCTTTACGACCTAACCCGTTTGATCACACACGACCAAGCCCAATCAGACAAAGACTATTTCGACGGCGGTAAAATGGAAAATGCCGATATCAATTTCTTTACCATTTCCAAAAACGGCGAACAACTGTCTATCGATGCACGTCCCTTTGACTTAAATACTGAACGCATTGCCATGGGATTGTTTTCTTCCAGCAATCGCACGATCAAAATCCAAGCAGATCCTTCTACCTTTTTGAACGAGCACAGCGTAACTTTAATTGACCATTACACGAACAAACAGTATAACCTTAACGAGGGCGCATCGGTTGAATTGAGCATCGATCTCAACCAAAGCAAAAGTTATGGTACCGAACGTTTGGAATTGGTAATCGGACAACTACAAAGCCATACCGAAAAACTAAATCAAGCACACGTAACCGTTTACCCCAATCCAAGTCAGTCCAGCAACTCTATAAACGTACAGGCCAATAGCCCCATACAGCACATCGCCGTAATGGATATTAGCGGTAGGCTCGTTTGGGAAATTTCCCCCGAGAACAAAAGCGAATTCATGGAAATTCAGGAAACAGCCTTGGCGAATGCCGGTATCTATTTCATCGAAATTACCACCGCTTTAGGAACCTCTTCTCAAAAACATGTGGTACAGAATTAATTAAGATAACACGGAAATATTATTAACTATTTCAATCTTAACAAAACACTCATAAACAAAACATTAATCAAATTAATTGTCTTAACAATAAAGTCAAATAAAAATCGACATCCAATGAAAAAAATATTCATAATATCTAGCTTTATTTTCACTTCCAGCGTGTTTGCAGGACCTGGTTTGGGCAGCTTACTTAGCGGAATCGACGATGCCGGCACCACGCACAATTCTGATGGTTCTACAGGAGGAACAGGCATTCCAGTAGACGGCGGACTCAGCTTGGTTGTGGGGGCCTCAGTTCTATATGGCGCCCGAAAGATTAAAGAATATCAGAATAAAAAATAAAAATGCACCAGCGGAAATAATTATTTTTAAATTGTAGTTTCGGTTAATAGCCGAAACTGCAATTCCTGAGGCGTAAGATCAAAATGCCTCCTAACCGCACGAAACATCGCACTTTTTGATCCAAATCCGCATATTTCTCCCATCGCTTCAATCGTCAAATGCTTGAAAGTGCTATTTATCAGTACCGTTTCTAAGTCTTTAACCCTGCAAAAATTGCGATAATCATTGAAAGTAAGTCCACAGAACTCCTTAAATACGAATCGCAAATGTGCCATAGGAAGATTTAACGTACCCGATAAATCGTTAATATCGAAACTAGGATCCCGAAAAGGCTTTTCCCTTTCAATGATATCTTCCATCGTTTTAATTAAGGACCGAACTACGTGTGCATCTTCATATCGCATGTGTGGATATTGAACATCCGTACCACTCAGAGGCGTCAATCGCCATAATTCCCCATCTTCCGAATTAGTTTCTTCCGCTTCGAAAAGTCGGATTTGTGGTTTCAATAAAACCGGATATCGATAGCAGAAGCCAAATAATCCGATGAAGAAGATGGGTTTAAAAACCGAACTCACATGCAACCAAATCTGTGAGCCGCCATAAACCCATGTAGAAATTAACGTTCCGGTATACATAAGGAAAATAGCGGAAAAGGACCCGAAAATTAAAAATAAAGGCAGAATGCGATCTCGCAACTCCATCCCGTCTTTCACTTTCAATGCAAGTCTATGAAGTAACACCATGATTTTACCCATATAAATCGCGGTTTGTAGGATCCATAATAGAAAGTAAATTTTCACCGGAAGCAAGCCTTTAACAATTTTAAAGGTGTCGTCGTAAGCCATATCTTTTGGATGCGAATCCATAAAAAACAAGGTGGGAAAACCCATACCCAAAAGCACAAATACCGGCAAAACCCAATGAAACCATCTAAAATCTAATGCCACAGTAGGATTCGAAATCCACCGAATATAGATATATAGAAAATACGGAACTAAGAACTGTAGCGACCCAGACACACTCAAAATTCGAAACATAGAAGGAAACCAATCTACTTGAAAACTGAAATAAACCAAACTCCGTAAACTCATAATGAACAGCATGGCAACGGCCAATCTAGTTCCTTTAGAAACCGGCAATTTCACAATAATAACCAAGCCAAATGCAAAGCCGAGAATTACAGTTAAAAAGTTTAAATAAGTCAAAAAGTATCCTATCATCATTCTAATAAATTCGTTATCATTCCTTCTGCTCCCAATGATCAATGGCCGCAGCTACTGCCGCATCGCCACTCACATTGATAACCGTGCGACTCATATCTAATATGCGGTCTACCGGAAACAAAATCGCTATCCAAGCCGGATTCAATCCAATGGCGCTTAAAACCATCACCAACATCACCAAGCCTGCACTCGGAACCGCGGCAGAACCTACAGATGCCAAAGTAGCCGTTAAGGTAATCATCACATACTGCGACGCATTCAAATCAATGCCGTGCATCTGCGCCAAAAACACCGTGGCCACCGCCTGATACAAACTCGTGCCATTCATGTTCATCGTAGCCCCAATAGGCAGCACAAAATCGGCAGTAGACCGACTGACTTTCATGTTTTCGGTCACACATTCTAAAGTTACCGGCAAGGTAGCCGCACTCGAACTGCTCGAAAAGGCCAAAAACTGAGCGGGACTTAAGTCTTGGAAGAATTTTTTATACCCGAATTTCTTTTTGAGAATTTGTTTTAATATGAGTGGATACACCCCAAATAGCACCACCATCAAACCCAGCACCACCGTAAGCATATATACGCCTAAGCCCATGAACAGTTCTATCAAGGCATTCAGATCGTCGCCCGCCATTTGCGAAAAGACTCCAGCCGTCAAAGCAAAAATGAAAAAGGGCGCCCATAACATCACCATTTCTACCATTTTTAAAAACGCCTCATTCGCCGAAGAACAAAATTCTATGGCCGGCTTGGCCACCTCCGGCTTTAGAGAAATCAAAGCCAAACCGAATAACAAAGCAAAAAAGATTACCTGTAACATCTGACTCATGTTCCCCATGGCCCCGATGATATTTTCAGGTACAAAATCTACCAAAACCTGCAGAGGTCCACTTTCTTTGAATTTTTGCGCAGCTTCTATTTTGGACTTCACCACTTCGGTATTTTCACCTTGATCGCCTTGCGCTTTTTGCAATAAAAAAACATTCTCAGATTTGCAGGATTCGCAAATGCCGTCGCGTATGTCTACTTGATTTTGTTTGGCCCACACTTCGTATTTAATCCGGTTATAGGTTCGATCCGCATCTGTTAATTTCTTTCCTGGATTAATCACATTGGCTAATAACAATCCCACTGCCACTGCCACCGCCGTAGTCGCTAAATACATGCCGATCGTGCGACCGCCCATGCGACCCAATTTACGCGCATCGCTCAAACTCGCCACCCCTGTTATTATAGAAAACAACACCAAAGGAATGGCTATGAGTTTCAATAACCGTATAAAAATCACGCCAAAAGGATTGATCCATTGCGCCGTAAAGTTAGAAAGTCCAGCCGACGCCGATATCATACTCCAAATCACCCCCAGCAATAAGCCGATGATGATTTTCCAGTGCAATGCCAATTTCTTCTTTTTCATTTGAGGTTTCCAAAGGTAAAAACAATGCCCTTATCGTGTATCTAAAAATTGAAAAAGATATACCCGTGCGCCTGAAGGGGGCTTTAAAATCAGGGTCTCTCGTGTACGCTTCTCAAAAAAACACGTGTCAAAATGACCAAATTGGTTTCAAAATGGGTGTTTTTGCCCTTTTCGATGCCTTCGCACACTAGGAAAGGGGCACATTAGGCTAATTTTACTGCTGTGAATAAAATTTAACCTCAAGTTTTTGAGGCCATTCACATCTTATTTAGTATTCGCACAACCAAAACCCCACGTGACCTTAAACTCCCTACAAAATCAATTTCATCAAATTCGACAGCAGCCTGTGGGATTATTCATCCTTCGATTCAGCATTTTTTGGATTATTTGGTGGGTCGCCGAATGGTTGTTTCCCCAAAGTTTACAAAAAATAGACGGCGGAATTACCCAATTCGTTACGTACACCTCGGCATATTTGCAAAATTGGATCCACGGCACCCAGGTAACTGTAGGAGGTCCGCATACTCAAGAACCCTGGTGTCTTATCAATCAAAATTTATCGGTTGTGCGCATCGGCGACGCTTGCAATGGCCGCAATCTAATCGTACTCTACCTTTCCTTTTTACTCTCTATTCCCATTGGCGATTTCGAAAACAAAATGGTATTTGCCATCACCGGAGTGGTGTTTATTTTGTTGATGAACATCCTTCGAATTTATGGCTTGTTTCAAGTAGCCCTTACCGCTCCAGAATTTTTCCAGTTTCTTCATAAATACTTATTTCAAAGCTTCATTTATATCGACATGTTCATTTTATGGCGCTCGTATCTCACTTTAGAAATCAAATCCAAGATTAAATCCAACCTCAATGTACAAGGGGCCTAAGATTTATTTGGTGCTGATGTTACTCGCGATATGGGTCATCGACTTTATCGACATGCGGTATTTTTACTATTTTTTCAAGCGGGAAGCCCACCAAGTTTTAGGCATGGAAATGCATTTTACGGTGGCTTGGCGCTATCTGATTTCAGCGGGGAAATGGATGTTAACGGTTCTCTTATTCCCTGGTTTTTTTGCATCCCACAAAAAGACTATTGCTATATTATTTGGTATTTTACTCCTCGGAGATGTAATAAGCGTTGCCTTAATCAAATTCCACCTGATTACTACCCATATTCCCCACAGCATTTTTTACTCGCTGCTGCGCCTGAAAATAATGAATAACTACTTTTTAGTATTTATTGCCGGCTTGGGTATTTTAGACCAATTATCACA
>CBFHXF010000067.1:0-9024 GCA_965659745.1 Bacteroidia bacterium | reverse complement strand
CTTTGATTGAGCTTATATTCGGTATAGGCACCTTTGTTATTTTGGGTGAGCAGGCTAATGGTTTTAACAAAAGGCACTAGGTCGTCTTTTATCAGTTTTTCGTTTTCGTAATCGTATTGCGAAAGTCCTCCTAAGAAAAGAGAATGCATTTCTTTGTTTTGGGAATCGAAAAAGGCGATAGACGCACTGTGGTAATGCGATAAATATTGGTTGAAGTCGATTACAGGAGTAATGAAAGTATCGTGTACTTGAACGGGATATAAAAAGGGTAAATCGACCCCTTTCTGAAATACGCCTGAAGAAATGAGGAATCCACGACTACCGTCAGGATAGATTTGAGGAACTAAATTGTAATCACGGCGACGCAGATGATCTTCATTATGGATGGCCTGGTAATCAAAAACGACAGGTGTGGTTCCGGAATTATTAACTTTAAAGATGCGCACTTCATGGGTGTATTCTTGGGTATAGGTGGCATGGCCCATGGGGTTATAGCGGCCGTCGAAACGGTGTCCGCCTACTAAGTAAAACTTGCCATCCATGTGGGCCAAATGTCCACCGGTAACCGCAAAATTTCCATATTGAATTTGTTTAAAAAACGCAGCGGTGGAAGCATTCGATTTGATGGCATTAATAAGTCCACCAACCGAAACGGTAGTTATATAATCGTAAGTTTTGTGATCGGCAGCGCTCGGTGAATAACCATATCCACCGATGATATAAAGGGTATCTTTTTCTTGGTGGAAATTCATATTGGTACTGTTGAGCTGTTCTACAAGGGTGGTGCTAAGTCCAGATAGGTTACTTTCCCAAACTTGTTTGGTTTTTGGGTTAATGACGAAAGCCTTGGTATTTTTGTCGGTTTCGTTGAAAGCGGCAAATGGCTGTCGGGGGTGTATGCCATCTTTGCGGCCTCCAATTACAAGGTATTCATTTTCTTGTTGTGCGAAAACGTAAGAATGCAGGGCGGGTAAATTCTCGATGGTGTCGGGTACTAATTCAACGCGATAATCCCACTGACTAAATGCACGCATAAATAGGGTGCTTGATAATAAAAACAGGGTTGATTTTTTCATGACTAAATAATTAAGAGTCGAAAGTAGTCAAATAAGGAGTTATTAATCTATGACATTCGACATATTTTGAGTTGGAAATGGCTTTTGGTGATAAAAGTCACAATACAAAACATCTAATTTTTTGTCACATTCTTGTTCTAAACACACAAAAACCGCACGAATTGTGTGTAAGTTGTGGATTTTGACTTTAATTTTGAATATCGTCTTCTTTACTCAAACGAATAGCGTCTTAAAATGAGATGCACGTTTGTTATAATTCGACATAACACAAGACACAAAAACTATAAAAACATATGAAAACAAACTTTTTTGTTTCGAGCAAAAACTTGCTACTCTCCTTGGCCCTTATGGGAATCTTTGGATTTTCGAATGTAGCGAAGGGACAGACTTTAACAGGTGCTGTGAGTCCTGGATTGAATTCTACAGGTACGTTGACCTATGATCTTGTTTGGTATTCAAGCCAAAGAGTGGATGAATACCAAAAACAAGTAGTGGTTAGTTTTACTAATTTTTCAGCAACCGATAAAATTGCCGTTTTGGGAAACAGTGCAAGCGCACAAGTTACAAACTGGCAAGTTTATGACGCAATAAACCAAGTTTGGAAGGATGTTGAAAATTCTACATCTGGAACGAACTTATTTTGTATAAATCCAGGCACCGGTACTGGAAGTATTACTTTATCTTTCCGCCGTATGGCTTCAGGAGGTGTGGGTACATTTACAAATGACATTACAATAGATGTCACAGATGCATCTTGCAACGTGGTAACCGGATCGGGTAAAAGAATTACGTTAAATGCAACGGTTGTAGTTGATCAGTATGTTTATAACTTTGCGAGTCAAGCATCTCAGGGGAACTGGGGTGATGCATCTGCTTGGAGCCCGAATCGAAATACAGCTCGAACCTCTGACATCTTAGTTTTTGATAGAGGTTCTACGGCCATTCAAATTAATGTGAATGTCACCAGTCAGACTATAAAAGAAGTTGTAGTTTTAAGGGATTCAAGACTAACTTTTCATGATCGTTTCGATACTCGTGAAATAACGGTCGATGGTTCTGGTTTAAATGTAGATGGTACAGCTCAGGTAACTTTTACAGGTACTGATACAATGCGTTTTAATCTTATAAACGGAGCGGAAGCTGACTTTAATGGTGATATTGCTATAACTCCTGACGGATCTACAGATGTAAATCGATTGGTTTTCAAAGGAACGGGTAATATTTATTTTGGTGGCGATGTGGATATTCAAACTCGTGGTAGTTTGAGAGTTGTACCTACTTCCCAAAACACCATCTTCTTCGATGGAGAATCACAAGAATTTAAAGGTGCCGGTGATGTTTACTTCAATTACCTTACCAACGTAACCGTTGGGGTGAGTGGAAAATCGGCTACACCTAATTCACAGTTAACCTTACGTCGTGGACTTCCCATCTTAGGCGTGTTAACCATGCGTAATTATGCTTCTCTTGCGAATACTACCGTTCCGGCTACCTCTTCCGCAGCCGATTGGCAGGCTTGGATGCCCGATTTGCAAATCAAAAACGATGGACAGCACCGCGGACGTATTGCTACCCTAGGTACCAATGCTGCTATTACCGGTCCAAGTTACTTCGAAATGTACTCTAATGGTATACGTACCTACAGAACCATCGGTTTCCCAATGGATAATATGCACCTTTCGCAAATCACCGATGACCTAATTATTTCCGGTGTTTTTACAGGTACCAACCAAGATTCTATGGACCGCTCTTGCGGATACTGTAAAGCCTCTTCTTACCTTTGGGATGAAACCAATTCTGCTTGGGATAGTTTAAATGGAAGTAGTACGCCTACTAAAATAGCCTCTGGACAAGGTCTATTATTGTTCTTCCGTGGTTTGGCTGGAAACGGTTTGGGTAATCCAAGTGCTTCTGCCAACGCCGGTAACATCGACTATAAAGGAACTTTCACGACAGGAACTAAAACGGCTACACTTGTTAAAGCCGGTAGCGGAACCTTCGCTGGATATAACTTGGTGGGTAATCCTTATCCTTGTCACATCGACTTTACCAAACTTACCCGCACCAACGTGCAAAATAAGTTCCAGATTTTAGATCCAACAACCAAGAGCTACAACGTTTGGAATAGTACCACAGGTTCCTTGAATAAAACAGGTTCTTCACTATTTAGAAACGACGCCAATGCCAATATCATCGAAATTGGTGCCTCTTTCTTCGCGATCGCGGATCAAAACAACGGAACTATTGAATTTAACGAAGACGATAAAATCACCACCGAACCCGCAGCTACCGCGTTCCGTACCGAACAAGCACCCATTCCTTGTAATCAATTACACGGTAGCATTCAGTTCGTAACCGATACCATCGAGTTCATGGATATGAACATCCTAGAATGGAATGCAAGCTACGACGGTGTTTCTGCTAATCTAGATAAATACGATGCCGACAAGTTCTTTGGTGGCTATGTAGCAATTGGTACGGTTACGCCCGAAAACAATTGGTTAACGATGGACTTTAGACCTGCTACAGGCGAAACCAAGCAAATCATCCCTATGTCTATTCGTACCATGCAAAAGACCGCTTATAAAATGACCTTCCAAACCTGTGAAGACAACAGCGAGTATTTTGTATCGGTTCGCGACAAGCAAAGCGATTCTTTGATTGAAGTTGGTGCTGAAACACAATATATTTTTGAAACCAAAAACGGCGATAAATTCGGAAACGACCGCTTCGAAGTAGTAATTGAAAGCAAAACCAACGCGATCGATGCATTGAAGTCTGACTTCCAAATTACCGCGTATCCAAATCCTATCGAGCAAAACAGCTTCCGTCTATTAGGTTTGAAAGACAAACAAATAAACGAAGTAACCGTGAGCGATGTTTATGGAAAACAGCACGCAGCGCGCTTTGACAACGGCTTGGTAATCTTGGGGGAATCCTTGAACGCCGG
Source organism: Bacteroidia bacterium (assembly GCA_965659745.1). GTDB lineage: Bacteria > Bacteroidota > Bacteroidia > NS11-12g > UBA955 > VMCP01. Next base: position 4,998 of record CBFHXF010000067.1, on the reverse strand, counting down.
TACCTATTTTGTTAAAGTAAACAGCAACCAAGGGGTTGCCTATACCAAAATCATCGTTCAGTAATAATAAATACTAGTGTCGGTCTAAAATAAATCGACACTTCAAATAAACAGAAAAGGCGGTGCTGAGAAGTACCGCCTTTTTTATGGTTGATGAAATTTTGGCCGTGGTATTCCAAAAGGGTGCCGGTCCATTTAATAAATGGACTAAAACTATGGCGTTTTAATCCATTGTAAGGGTGGGCGGTTGCCCACTTGAATAAAGTAACACCCTGAAGCCAGGTCTGAGGCGTTAAAGGTTTCCCCCGAGATAAGGAAAAGCGATTTTAATATTTGTCCTTGTACATTGCGGATGCTAATTTTCTCGGAAACAGGCGAGTCGAAAGTGAGGGTTACGGCATCGTTTCCGGGATTGGGGAATATTCGAGCGTTTATGGAGCGGATGCTCTCAGTGGAATGCGCAAAAACGAATTGCTCTTTGGCGCTCTTCACGCGATCGGATATATAGGGTTTTATGCCGTACGTATTGTGGTCGCCCAAGCCTTGTACGATGCTTTTTTTCCAGTCGGCAATGCCGTAACCATAACTGGAGTTCTCTGTGCCTAAAAATTGCGGATCTTGGGCAATGGCCGACTCGATTTTGGCATAAAGGGAGTCGATCAACGGAAACAAATGGGCTTCGTTGAAAACCGTTTCAATGGCGTTGAAAATATGTTCTTCGAAAGCCTTTTTATAGTCGCTGCGCGCCAAGAGCGACTCTGTGAGAGGCGCATACACATTGCCGTTGCCCCATTGATGAATGGGCCGTTTGTTGATATTGCCCACACCCCACTGTACCCCGAACGTATTGTCCATATCGTAGGGTATGTAAACGAACTTTTTGGTGGTAGGATGGTCGTAAATGAAGTAATTATTCTTGTTATAGTAGTAATTATCCCAATGCCCAATCAAAACCTCGGCAGCGAGGGCCTTCAGATAGCCATTTACATTAAAAATAGCTTCTATATCTTGGGGGAAGCTCCCATCGTTTTTGCGGTTGTTAATGATGTCGATGAGCGTCACAAACCGACTGTAATCGTCGAGATCCTCGTTGGTTTTGAGGTCGTATGCCCGTTCGCGTTCGGGAGAGGGATTGATAACGTCTTTATACTTCTGTTGCGAAGTGCCGAGCCAGGCTAGATCTGCGGGCCAGGTACACTTGTAATTATTGCCTTTGTTGCTGCCAAATCGGGTTTTTAGGAAATCTTTATCGATGTATTCGACCAGACCCCGCAGGCCATAATAGTTCCCGTTGATATATAATTTAACATGATTCACACGATTGCAGGGAACATTCAATTCGCGCATGACATAGGCCGAAAGGTATTCGCGCATCATGGAAGCATCGTTGTGATTTCCATGGATATAGATGGTTTCGAGACCTTGGTAGGTTTGGTCGTTTACAAGTTTGTCGAAGTCGATCCGGAAGGATTTTTTAGCGGAGCTTCGAGAGGTATTTCCCTTAAGACGAATAGTGGCTTGTTTTACCGTATCGGTACCATCGTATATAAAGGTTATGGGATACCGGCGGTTGTTCCAAAGCGAATCGGGATGTTGCAAGGCTTCAAAATCGCGTTCGGGTAAAACGATATTGATGGAGTGTAGTTTATCGTCGAAAAGGGTGCCGTTATTGGGAAATAAGGCATTTTGCGCATGAGATTTATGGATTAAGAGCCCTAAAACAAGAGCACAGCTTGTAAAAATTCGCATCTTGCGAAGATACAGAGAAAGTGTAGCAGGAGTAAAATGGTGGTTTGATATTTTAAGCAGTTACCGCACCGGCTGCACCCAGCGGATTTCACTTGATAACAAGGCCACCTTTTCAATGAAAGGATTGCATTGGTTTTTCAAGAATGCATCTACCTCGGTGCAGAGCAAATCGCTGGTATTCCGGGCATTTTCTATCCCATTTTTGGCATTTGCAGTAACCGCGCTCGATCCGTGTAAAAGGCCATGCGATTCATATAACACATCGTTCAAACGTACCGTGCTCTCCTCATAATACCGATACCCTTCTGGCAGCATGAACTTCAATTTCAATGCCTCAACGCGTTCCAAAAGGGGTTTTAATTCCTTTAACGTCTCTTTTTTAATGCCCTCCGTGTTATAGTGCAACTCCTTTATCGTTTTCAAGTTTGCTTCTGCGGCCTTCAACCCTTCAAAACTCCAATACGCGCGGTTTACAATACCGCTCAAAATCGAATCATAACGTAATTTTTCATCATAATTTGCCGCGTTCCACTCCGTTTGTCCAGACGTTTTCACCATGCCATAACTCAAAGCCTTGAACTTTAAAGTATCTCCTTCGTTGCGAATCTCAATGCGATATTTGCCCGGAGCGACCGACATTCCTGTGGGTAACGTACTGTCTTTCTGCGTATTTCCATGTGCTGGAAAACGCACTCCGTCGCGGATCATTCGCCACGAAATAATATGGTAACCCGCCGTATCGACCGTAAAATGGTGCTTTCGGATGCGTTTGCCCCGCTCATTGTAAATTTCGCCTACCAATTTGATCTTTTTCTTGGGGGAAATTAAACTTGAATCCAAGCGGAAGTGTATCCGAACATCTGTGTTTTTATTCGGTGCTCCAAATAAATCAGCGGTTACATAATGCTGTCCAGAATTGCTCATATACTGAGCTAAATATCCCTCTGTAACATGTTCAATCTGTATGGCAGCAGGGAGCTTTTCGATTAGATTAGGAGGTAGAATACGTTCCAAGGGGCGTATGTCGTCGAAAATCCATACCCCGCGACCAAAAGTGCCTACCACCAAATCGTTAAATTCTGGGTTGAATTTCAAGTCCGATACCGGTACCGAAGGAAATCCTTGCGTCCACTTATGCCATCTGGTTCCGCGATCGAAACTGACCCACAGCCCGCGGTCGCTGCCCAAAAACACCAAGTTTTTATTGCTAGGATGAGGCAATACGCAATGCACATAGCCCATTTCTTGATGAATGCCTTTACGTTCAATATTAGCGGCATCTGTCACATTCTTCCACGTGGCTCCGCCGTCTGTGGTCACGAAAACATAGGAATTCCAGTCGTTTTGACGGTAATTGTTCATCACAGCCCAACATTCGTTCCCGTTGGGCGATACCCATAAATACGGAACCCAGACGTTCTTCGGGCTTCCCCCGATATTTTTAGAAACTAAAGTCCAGTCTTTACCGCCATTAGTACTGCGTTGTATGTTTCCATCGTCGGTACCCACCCAAATTACGCCTTTCGCCTCAGTGGCAACGCCGAAACTGATAATGCTGCAATAGTTTTCAGCGCCCGTGGCATCGGTGGTCAAACCGCCACTCTTGGCTTGTTTCAACTTGGTGGAATCGTTGGTGGTTAAATCGGGACTTATAATGTTCCAGGTTTTGCCTTTATCGGGCGAATAATGCACGTATTGACTTCCAAAATAAAGTCCGTTAGGATTTTGCGGATCTACCGCCATGCCCGCATTCCAATTGAACCGGAGGTGTTTTCCTTCGGGATGTTGGGGTTTTATGGGTTCGTTTTCGTGGGTATTGGTGTTGAAATGGTACACATTGCCGCCTTGCCACATGGCATAGCCTTCGCCGGGTTTATTAGGCATGGGGGCTACATCGAAACCGTCGCCGAAGAGTACTTCTTGCCATTCGTGGTTTTTTATGGGACCTCTTTTCCAATGAAATGCGGGACCAATCCAACTGCCGTTGTCTTGCAAGCCACCGTATACATTGTAGGGAATTTGGTTGTCGATATCGATATGGTAAAACTGTCCAACAGGAATATTCTCGGCGAAGCGCCAGGTTTTACCGCCGTCATAGGATATGGCGATACCGCCGTCGTTGCCGTTAATGATATAGTCGGGATCTTCTGGATGTATCAAAAAGGCATGGTGATCGGGGTGAATGGTTCCCCAGTTGGCCAAAATATCCCAATGTTCGCCGGCATCGCGGCTGTAGCTCACCTGCGACCAAATGGAATACACGCGGTCTTCGATTTGCGGGTGGGCATAGATTTCGTGGTAGTAAAAGGGCCGATTGCCTGCATTGGCGTTATCGGTTACGTATTGCCAATTTTCGCCGCCGTCATTACTGCGGTAAAAGCCCGATTTTTTAGCTTCGATGATGGCGTAAACGCGGTTGGGACTTGATTTGGGTATGGCCAAGCCAATGCGGCCTAATTCTCCTTCAGGAAGTCCGTTTTTTGGATTGAGTTTTTTCCAGGTATTGCCTCCATCGTAGGTTACATGCAATCCGCTACCCGCACCGCCACTGCGGAAGGTCCAGGGTTTTCTTTCGTGATCGTAAAGCGCAGCGAATATTTTATTCGGATTTTGGGGATCCATTACGAGTTCGGCGCAGCCGCTATTTTCGTTTGAGAACAGAATGCGTTCCCAGCTCTTTCCGCCATCGTTACTGCGGAAAACGCCGCGTTCTGGGTGGGGACCCCAAATGCTGCCAAAGGCGCCTACAAAGATTTGTTGGGAGTTATTCGGGTTGATAAGGATTCGGTGGATGTTGCGTGTTTTTTCGAGTCCCATGCAGGTCCAGGTTTTTCCGGCATCTAAGCTACGGTATATGCCTTTACCTGAATTGTGGCTGTTACGGGGATTGCCTTCACCGGTTCCGGCCCAAATTTCATCGGGATTTTGGGGATTAATAGCCAGAGCGCCGATGCTTTGAACATCCATTTTGTCGAAAATAGGCGCCCAGGAAAGTCCGCCATTTACACTTTTCCAGATTCCGCCACTTGCGGCTCCTATATAAATGGTATTGCGATCGGGTTTGTTATAAAGGTTTTTATGGGGCACTGCGATCGCGGTAATGCGACCGCTGGTGGCGGCGGGTCCGATATTGCGTTTAGGGATATGATGAAGGGCCAAATCTATTTCTACGTTCCATTCTATGGAGGTTTGGCTATATCCTACGGTGCGCTTTGTTTTGCGATTTTGGGCATTTAAGGAGCTTGCTAA
>CBFHXF010000066.1:0-9068 GCA_965659745.1 Bacteroidia bacterium | reverse complement strand
CTCAGAAACGGAATTTGCACCAGCTTTTTTTGAAAAAGTTTTTTTGCCGAACTATTTTATTGATATTTCCGCTTTTTTAGAAAAAAAAATAGAAATAATGCGAATTTTTGAATCAGAGTTAGCCAATCCACCTTTTCCACGGAGTGAGGAGAATATACGTGCTTTAGCTAAATTTCGAGGTTCAACTGTTGGCTGTCAATATGCAGAGGCCTTTCAAGTTGTTAAAATAATTGATTAATTAGAACCTACCTTGAAACAGTTTAATCGACATATCGCCTCTATCCACACCCCCGTGCGGGAAGCCTTGATGCAGTTAGATGCTCTTGCTGCCGATGCCATTTTATTCTTAGTGGATACAGAAAATGGTTTAATTGGGTCATTAACCGACGGAGATCTTCGAAGAGGCTTTATTAAAGGCTTGGACTTTGATACGCATCTTAGTCAGTTTATTCAACCCAATCCAAAGTTTATCCAACAAGGTCAATATAATTTGAAAGAAATTATTGCCTTGCGCAAGGATTTCTTTACAATTTTCCCAGTTGTAAATGCCGATAAACAAGTTATCAATGTAGTCAATTTCCGACACCAAAAGTCCTATCTTCCGGTTGACGCCCTGATTATGGCCGGGGGGCGCGGCGAACGCCTGAAACCCCTAACCAACGATACTCCCAAACCGCTATTGAAAGTAGGCGATAAGCCTATAATAGAACATAATATAGATAGACTAAATACCTACGGCATTGATGACGTTTGGATTTCCCTCCGTTATTTGGGCGAGCGAATAGAATCTCATTTTGGTTCGGGTGCTCACAAATCGATGCGCATCAATTATGTAAATGAAAATGAGCCTTTAGGAACAGCAGGTGCATTGGCTTTGGTTAATAATTTCGTGCACGATCGGATTCTAATGATGAACTCGGATTTATTAACGAATATCGATTTTGAGGAGTTTTATTTGTTTTTTGAAGAACACGAAGCAGATCTCGCCGTTGCTTGTATACCCTATCAAGTTAATGTGCCTTATGCGGTTATGGAAACCCATAATTTGGTGGTAACGGGGTTCAAAGAGAAACCCACTTATACCCATTATTCCAATGCGGGTATTTATTTAATGAAGCGTGAAGTAGCCGAAATGGTTCCCTCAAATGAGCATTTTAATGCCACAGACTTGATGGAAAAGCTTATTAAGGAGGGTAAAAAAGTCCTTTCTTATCCGTTTATGGGTTATTGGTTAGACATAGGCCGTCACGAAGATTTTGAAAAAGCGCAACGCGATATTCATAATTTGAAGTTATGAGGGTGTGTGTTATAATTCCAGCCCGCGGTGGATCCAAAGGAATTCCCCGTAAAAACATTAAATCTCTTCGGGGGAAGCCCTTAATACAATATACGCTAGACGCGGCCCGTGCCTGTTTCACACCGGAACAAATTACGGTTTCAACTGACGACATCGAAATCAAGAAAGTGGTTGAAGAACTAGGTCAGCCGGTTCTCGCCTTGAGACCCGAATCTTTGGCTCAAGACGATACTCCTTCTGCGGCCGTAATAGCCCATGAATTGGAACAATGGAAGGTGATGCATGGAACATATCCGCAACACACGATTTTATTACAAGTTACGTCTCCATTTCGCAACGGAAATCATTTGACGGAAGCATGGCAGTTGTATTTAGATTCTAAAGAAGAAATGCTGGTTTCGGTTTGTGCGTCGAAGCAAAATCCGTATTATAATATTTTTGAAGAGCAAAATGGATTCTTGCAAAAGAGCAAGGAAGGGGCTTATACCCGCCGGCAGGACTGTCCACCGGTATGGGAATTAAACGGCGCTATCTATATTTTCCGTACCGATCGTTTTTTGGAAGTTGGGATTGAGGGCATGAAGAAAATCAAATACGTAATGAGTGAGCATGATTCTTTAGATATAGACTCCCCATTAGATTGGGTGATAGCCGAACATTTATTGAATAGCGCCGTTCAAAATCCGAGGGATTAATGCCACTGAATTTTAATATGATTTGGCATTGCGCTTGTTAATAAACTCTAAGTTCCAAATTGATTCCTAATATCTATTTTTGTTAAGTGGGAATCATAATAAGACAAAGCATCTTATCGTCTGCCTATACCTATGTGGGAACGGTTATTGGGGCTTTCTCCATATTGTTTGTTTTTCCGTTGTTTTTGAGTCCACAAGAATTTGGTGCGTTTAGATTAATTATTGAATTAGGGGCACTTTTATCTGGTTTTGGTTTATTGGGAATTGGTCAAAGTATCATTCGTTTCTATCCCTATTTCAGAGAGGGCAATACAAGCAATGGTTTTATGTTCCTTGTTTTATTAGTATCCTTTATGGGTAGTATTTTAATGGGGAGCTTATATTTTGTATTTAGAAGTGAAATTTTCGAATGGTTTGGTAAGGAAAAAGGATATATATCGGAAATATTTCTGCCTATTTTTTTAGTCGGGTTATTTCGTATTTTTCAAACTGTATTTGAGAATATTGCTGCTAATCACGGGAAAATAACTTCGAATAATTTCTTTCGAGAAATTTTAACCAGAATCAATTTGCTTATTGTTGTAGGATTTTACTATTACGGCTACTTAGATTTTGGACAATTGTGTCTGCTAGTTTCCGTTGTTTTTGCGGTTAATGCCATTTTAAATTTTGTTTTTGTAATACTAAAATTAGATTTGGACTTCAAACCTAATTGGTCTTTTTTAAAGAAAAATAAAAACCTACGAAAGGATATGTTGCAATTCAATATGTGGTTAATATTGAGTTCTATATCGTTATTGATTATTCAGAAAATTGATTTTTTCATGCTTGGCGGTACAAAAGGCATGCTCGATACGGCTGTTTATAGTATTGGCTTTTACTTAGCGGTATTAGTTGAGATTCCAAAAAGATCCATACAGCAAGTGTCAGCTCCGATTGTTTCCAAGCATTTAAAAGAAGAAAACCACGTTGAACTAGAAAAGCTATATAAGCAATCTGCCAATAATTCGCTCTTTTCAGCTATTTTGGTGTTCTTGGGAATCTTATCGGTGACGTCTTTATTCTATCATATCATGCCCAAGGGTGAAATATATAAAGCCTCTATAGGGGTGCTTTATTTTGTTGGAATAGCAAAAATCATAGAGAGCTGGGGGGTAACAGCCGTTAGTATTTTGAGTAATTCTCGGTTCTATTTTTACGGATTGATAACCGCCATGTTGAATATTTTCCTTGCAGTATATCTGAATTTTTGGTTAATACCTCTTTATGGAATCAACGGCGCTGCTTTTGCCACGCTTGTAACCATATCCGTTAATATATTTATTTCTGTAGGAATGGTATATTTGAAATTTGGCTTCTTGCCAATATCAAGAGGGCAACTATTTTCTATGTGTTATTTATTTTTGGTTTTATGTCTTTTCTTGATAACACATGGAATTGCGAATATTTGGTTACGGAGTGCAATTGATGTGAGTTTGGTACTCACTTTAGGGTTTGTAGCTATTCGTTATTTTAGGGTTTCAACTGAAATGGCAGAGTTACTGACAAAATTCTTGAATAAGTTTAATCTAATAGGTAAATGAAATCGCTTTTGAATGGTATAATTTCTATAGGTAAGGTTTTGATTAGATCAAAATGGAGTGCTGTTGCCAAAGACTTTACGCAACTTTCAAAGCGGGATATTCTCATTTTAGGAAATGGGCCCTCTATAAATTCTCAGTGGGAGGATATAGAAAATGTTCGGTCAGGATTAGAGTTGATGGTGGTGAATAAATTTGCACTGAGTCCTAAATTTGAACTTCTAAAGCCAGAGCACTACGTTCTTTTAGATGGCGCTTTTTTTAATTTCGATGAGTCTATTTACTTGGATTCGTCTTTGCACCCTATGGTGAAAATTAAGCCCAATTGGGTGGAACTTCAACAGCAAATTAACGACGCATGGACGCGAATATTTAATTCTACTTGGTCGATGGTAGTATGGATACCATATATTTATAGAAACTCTTTTGTAATTGATTATTTGAAAAAAAACGATATTAACTATGAGTTTTATAATTATGTAGTTTGTCAAGGTAGTACGTTGGATTTGTTGTTTGGACTGAAGTTAGGCATGCCTCAAAGTCAAAACGTAATTAATGCTGCCATAGCGGTTTCTATATGGATGAAACCTAAGAACCTATATCTTGCAGGTTTGGATCATACTTTTCATCTTGGAATTGAGATCGACGATGATAATTATTTGTGGGATTCAGGTTCTCATTTTTACACCGAAGGTGTGGGGCATACGCGACAAAAACTAGTTAATATTACGACGCACAAAAAGGTCACTTTAAAAGATCTATTTTCATCGTTGTCTAAAGTGCATATTGCATATGAAAATCTTGGAAGCCTTGCAGAAAAAAACAATACGAATATATGGAATAGCACTAGTGGTGGTTTTGTAGATGCTTTTAAAAGAAGAAAATTAATAGATATTAGTAAATAGAAGAAAATGGAATATACGGATAGAGCGTTTTGGAGAAATTATTGGTTACAAAAACCGGATTTGTTTAATAAGCCAATTGATAGACGAAGTTTGTTCTTGCCCTTATTTAAGGATTTGGTATCTGGGAATCGTTTTAATTCTGCCGTGGAAATTGGAGGTTTCCCTGGAACGTTTTCAGTATTGATGCATGAGGAATATGGTATACCTACTGATTTGGTAGATTATTTCGTAGATGCAGATCTTTTGAAGCAGTTTTTAAAAGCTAATGATTTTGAATCTAATAATCTAAACGCCTATGAAATTGACGTCTTTGCCGATTTTGTTCCCCCAAAGCATTATGATTTGGTGTTTTCAATAGGTTTGATTGAGCATTTTGACGATACCAAACGCATTGTTCAAGGGCATGTTGAATTCATGAATGTTAATGGGGTTTTGTTGATTATTCTTCCTAATTTCAGAGGGATTAATGGCTGGTTTCAACGTTTATTCGATAGGGAGAATTATGATAAACACTATATAGATTGCATGGATAAAGAGTATTTACGTCCCTACTTTTCTGATTTCACAGAGGTAGAAATTGATTATTTTGGGGGATTTACCATTTGGTTAGAAAATTATAAGACTCAAAATGTTATAGTGAAATTGTTTTTTAAATTAATTTGGTTTTCTGGGAAGATTTTATACAAAATATTTAAGCTAAAAAATAGATTTTTCTCCCCTTACATTTTTGTGAAGGCATCGAATAGATCGTATTAGTAACTTAGATGCTTACCAAAAAAATGGTCGGCTCATGGGGTGTTTTTCTTAATTTTTAGCTACATGAACTAACTTTGTCCTATGCTTTTAACTATTGTAGCTGGTGCGCGCCCGAATTTTATGAAAATTGCCCCGATTATTAGGGCCATTAATAATGCGAAAATCGCAGGTAAAAACATCGATTTTCGTTTGGTGCATACCGGTCAACATTACGATAAAAGCATGTCGGGATCGTTCTTCGAACAGCTGAACATTCCCGAGCCTCATGCCAATTTGAATTGTGGCGGTGGCACCCATGCCGAACAAACAGCCGCAATTATGATTGCTTTCGAGAAGGAGCTTTTGGCAAATCCCTGTGATTGGGTGGTAGTAGTGGGCGATGTGAACAGTACCTTGGCCTGCTCCATTACGGCTAAAAAATTACACATTAAAGTGGCCCACGTAGAAGGGGGGATACGGAGCAACGATTGGAAAATGCCGGAAGAAATCAATCGCTTGGTTACCGATGCCATTACCGATGTTTTCTTCACCACGTCGGAAGTGGCCAATGAGAACCTCCGCCGTTCGGGAGTTTCCCCCGAGAAAATAGTTTTTGTGGGAAATACCATGATTGATACGTTGCTGCACCATCAGAGCGATTTGCATGCACCGGCGCTTTGGGAGGAAGAGGGTTTGCAGGCCAAGAATTATGTGGTGATGACCTTGCACCGGCCGTCGAACGTAGACGATGCGGCTCAGTTGAATGGTATTTTTGGTGCCATTCGGGAATCGTTAAAGGATATTCCGGTGGTTTTTCCGGTGCATCCGCGTACCTTGAAAAATATGGAACAGTTCGGTATAGAGCCCGAAAATGTGATTAAAACAGGTCCGCTATCGTACTTTGAGTTCAATTATTTGGTGAAACATGCCAAAGGCGTGGTAACGGATTCGGGCGGCATTACGGAGGAAACGACGGTGATGGGCGTGCCGTGTATTACGATGCGTAATAGCACGGAGCGGCCTGAAACGGTGGATATTGGTACGAATGAGTTGATTGGCACGGAGCCGGTGGCGCTGCAGCAATCGCTGGCGCAGTTGGTTTCGGGTGAATGGAAGCAGGGCGGTATTCCCGAGAAGTGGGACGGTCATGCGGCGGAGCGCATTGTAGATTGGTTTACCGAATAATCGTTACTGTTTGTGTTAACGTTTGAGCGTCTTTTCCTTCAAATTTGTAGCTGAGCAAAGAAAAATATACTCCATTTGGGCATTCCATACCGGTATTATACACCCGACCATTCCAAGCATCGTTGCTGGATGTTGTATTGAAAACTTCAGCTCCCCAGCGATTGTATATACGCCATTCTACCTGTGTTAATCCTTTGTGTATGAGGCGTAATTCGTCGTTAATACCATCGTTTCCGGGAGTGAAAACATTGGCCAATTGCAAGTAGTGTTCGATAGCGGGTGCTTTGTTTTTCCAAGAAATACAAACCGAATCCCTACAGCCATTTTGCGTATTTATGGCATTTAAACAGAGGGTATGAGAAAATGTATCATTGGGAAAGCATGGTTTTTCGGAGCGATTGGGACTGCCCCAGAAACTGTCTTTGGGGGATGTTTCACTTCGCCATTGCCATTCATAATAATTGCTTCCAATTGACAGATTTTCGAAACAGCGCATGCCATTTAGGGTGTCTGTAGAGAGTTTTGCCTCTAGTGCTTTTGAGAATTTTACGGTAATTTTATCTGAAATACTTCCCCCGCAATAGGAATATGCCTTGAGGGTAAAGACAAGGGAATCGGGTTTGTTCGAATTGAGATAAAAGCGGGCATTCGGGAGGGTAGAATCGTTGAATTGGCCAAAGGTGGGAGGGTTGGCTTCCCAATGAAAGCAGGGGTACCCTTCGATTTTTCCGTTAAGATTTATGTAATTGGCGTCGCAGTCTAGAGTAATGGATTTTCCGGCGTTGATACTAGGTTTTTGTGTGGGAATTTTGCAGCCGTTATTGAGATATTCTGGTGTTCCGGATGGGTCGAAGAGCACGAACGCGCCGTCTTCGCCCCCTTTATTTCCATTTTGTTTTAACAGTTTGGAACGGTTATAGGTTACGGTATCGGCCTGATTGCCGTTTTGTAAAATAAGGGTTCGGGTGTCTGAATTTCCATAGTTTACAAAGTGTCCAGCGGTATTTCCAGATTTTTGGACGAGAACATACATAGTGTCCTGTAGGGGAGAAAAATCATGTGCGGAGGGGTTAAAATCAGTACTTGTAATAATCAGTACTTTGCTATGTGGGGGAATGAAATCTTTGTGAGATAATAGGATGAAATGGCCACAATTTTGGCTTTGTTTTATTTGTTGATTTATTGAATTTATTTTTTGGTTTAGGGTATTTGATTTGACGGCGAAGCCACGAAAAGGATTGCTGCTGCTGCCCCAGTTTACAAGTCCAGACTTGTATTTAGCCACTGAAAAGGCATTTGCTTGTAAGGCTTTGTATCCGGTAATAAGTTGCAGCATTTCGTTCTGTCCTTCGTTATTTCCGTCGCAGGCATCCACTAGAATACTAACGATTTCGAATGATTTCTGAGTATTAGTTATGAGAGGGGATTGACCTTGTTTACAGGGATATTGTGCGTGAAGTGAAACTCGGATAAATATGGTTACAAATACTGCGGAAACACGGAGAAAGTATCGCATGGTGATACAAAAATAGGGCAGGAATGGTAGGGGAGATTGTTTTTTGGGTTGAAATTTATCGTTTTGGAGCTGTTTTAACGAATATTTAGGAGTATTGCATGCGAAAAGGGTTATTTTTGTAGGCTTTAATTAGAGCAATTCACACTGGGGTTAATCGGAATTGACGGGGTGATGGGTTGCGGTGTAAGCAGGTGGTGCGTTGGAAGTATTGCACCGAAATCTGAACTTTCAATTTTTTAAGAGGCGAAAACAATTACGCCCTAGCTGCCTAATCCGACGGATAGCGCACTTGCTAGTTGCTTCGGTTCCCTTGACTCGTGCCGGGAACCATCAGAGGCAATCGACCTGCACGGGTATGACTTCGGGGTAGTGGGTGACCGAGGATCATTATTTCACTCAATAAGGAATCATACAGGCGGGGTCCGGGCCTATTGATTCACGAAAAATAATCGGTACCTAAACCTGTAGAAAGCGCCAGCAGTCGCACATTCGGACGGGGGTTCGATTCCCCCTAACTCCACCAAAAAACATCGTCGCGGGGAACACCGTCGTCCGCCGATTTTATTGATTCAAAAATTCTACCACCGTCATCACTTTAACCGGCGATTTTAAAAATCCTTTAATATCTCGGGTTATTATGATGTTTTGTTCGTTGGAAATGGCCACTTGAATCTGGATTGCATCTTCTAAGTGGCCGTTATTAAATTCGGTACAATTATAAATATCGTTTGCCTTAAGGTCGAGGACGGTGATACGTTGTTTGATAATATCTAGGGCTTTCAGTTGATCGCTTTCTTTGTTTTTCCTAAGGATGTATATTAAATTAGCCAAGGTTAATGCCGAACAGTGCAGATGCCACTGATTTTTTTCTGCTTGGCTGATTAGTTGAATGGCATATTCGGAAAAGGGTTGGCGGTCCAGGAAGATATCAACTAATATGTGGGTATCGAGAAAGATTTTATTCTCCATCACTATTTCCAAAGATTCTTTTTTCGACATGATCCCATCGGCTATCTACTTCGTCGTTTGTCAAAGTATTTTTGGCCAATCCCTTAAGAAAGAGCAAATCATCCGGTATGGATTGATTGATTTGTGGGGATTCATTTGAAAATAATTGCAATAACTGATCCTCGACTAATTGAGAAAGGCTTTTTT
>CBFHXF010000065.1:7719-9117 GCA_965659745.1 Bacteroidia bacterium | reverse complement strand
TACCTGTTTTAGCGATTTGTCTGGTAGCGTTACCTTAAAGGCAATAGGAGGAACTACGCCATATAGCTACAGGGTCAATCAAGGCAATTTACAATCCTCCTCGGTATTTTCTGGTTTGTCTACAGGTAGTTTTATCGCTTGGGCAGTCGATAAAAACAACTGTACGGATACAGTAAATTTTACAATAGAATATCGCGATGCTATCAAGCCAACGGTGGCGTTAAAAAATATAACGCGCTATATTAACGCAGCTGGTGATTTAACCATATCGCTTTCAGAAGTAGACAATGGTATTACAGACAATTGTGGAATTGCCAGTACCAATATATCCCCTAATACCTTTAATTGCCAAACACTGGGGGCCAATACTGTTACGGTAACAGCTACAGACCTTAAGGGAAATCAAACATCTCAAACGTGTACAGTAACTGTGTTAGATACCTTGGTTCCCAATTTGAAAACTAAATCGGCGGGTATTTATTTGAATGCGGCTGGAACAGCAACGCTAAATGCGTCGGCGTTAAATGATGCAAGTACCGATAACTGTGGAATAACCTCTTTGGTGGCTTCCCAAAATAATTTTAATTGCACGCACCTAGGTCAAAACAGCATTACGCTAACCGCTACCGATGTGTCAGGCAATTCATCACAAGCGATAGAAACGGTAAATGTTTTGGATACTATTTTGCCTGTTTTGCGATACCGCAACCGTATTTTATTTCTGAATTCTTCGGGTTCGGTAAGTATTACGCCAGCCGATGTTGACGACAAGAGTACCGATAATTGCGGAGTCGCAACGTACCAAATTAGTCAGTCTAATTTCGACTGTGACGAACTGGGGACTAACTTTATCGATTTTACTATTACCGATCAATCTTCGAATAAAGTTACCCAATCGGTGCGAATTACGGTGAGAGACACATTTGCGCCCGTATTAAAGACCAAGCCGGTGACCTTGTTTTTGAATCAATACGGGTTTGCCGTTTTGGCTCCAACAGATATCGATGACGGCAGTACCGATAACTGCAAAATTTCAACCCGTAATTTAAGTCAGTCGGTATTCACCTGTGGAAATTTAGGAACCAATTCTATTTTGTATACCTTAACGGATTTGAGCGGGAATGTGGCATCTGCAAGAGTTTCGGTTACGGTAAGAGACACTTCCAATCCTGTAAATAAAGTAAGAAACACGGCCACGTATTTGGATCGAAATGGATTTGCATTGCTTTCTTCATTTGATGTAGACAACGGTAGTGCAGACAATTGCGGCATTGAGAAGGTAACCCTAAGTAAGGATCGTTTTAGCTGTGCCGATTTAGGAAAAAATATTATTGACTTTACATCCTACGATAAGAGCGGTAATAAGAGTGTTTCTATGGTGGAAATTACAGTTTTGGA
>CBFHXF010000065.1:5898-7619 GCA_965659745.1 Bacteroidia bacterium | reverse complement strand
TGCGAATTGCAGGGCGTATATCTTACCCAGAGCGTATACACGGTTTCAGATATAGGTAACAATTTTGTTGAAGTATTCGCCTACGATAAGTCCGGAAATCGTTCTAAAAATTATCTTGCAGATGTTATTGTTGAGGTAGGAGACTTCGATAAAGATAGCATACCTGATTATGTGGAAAGAGCATTGGATTTCGATGGAGATGGGGTACCTGATTATCGGGATAGAGATTCGGATAACGATGGTATTTTAGATGTTCACGAGAATAGTGGGTTGAAAGTGTTGTTAGATTTAGATCGCGATGGTTTGAAAAATGTATATGATACCGATACAGATGGGGATGGAATTTTAGATGTTTTTGAAGCGAATGGGTTTGACCCGGATCGAAATGGTACCGTAGGAGTAGGAAGGGTAGTCGTGAATTTTTGGGGAATTCCTGTATTGTCGAACGAAGGCAACGGATATCCTGAGATTGATACCGATAATGACAATGTACCCGACTATAAAGATTTAGATAGTGACGATGATAACATCTCGGATTTTATAGAAAATGGCGGTGAAAAAAATCTTCAGGATTTTGACGACGATGGAATTGCCAATATTAGGGATTTAGATTCGGATGAGGATGGTATTGACGACCTTTTAGAAACAGATAATGACTTTGATCAAGACGGAATTGGAAATTTCTTGGATTTAGATTCGGATGCAGATGGAATATCCGATAAAATTGAGACTTCTGATGATGTTGATGGCGATTTAATTGGTAATTGGCTTGACTTAGATTCAGATAATGATGATATTCTTGATGAGATAGAGGGCCAGGTAGATTCCGATAATGACGGTTTAGGAAATTGGATTGATGATGACTCGGATAATGATTTGATATCGGATAATTTAGAAGGTGAAGAAGATACAGACGGAGATGGTGTGTTGGATTACTTAGATAGCGATAGTGATAATGACGACATTCCGGATAAAATAGAGGCACAGCCTTTTGTAGATGATTTGCCTGCCGATACCGATGGCGATGGGGAGTTTGATTATCGCGATTTAGATTCAGATAACGACTTGATTTCGGACTTTTCCGAAGGATATCCGAATCAGCCAGATACCGACGGTAATGGAATACCTGATTATAGAGATACCGATAGTGATGGAGACGGCATCCCTGATATTTTAGAAAGTTCTAAAGATACAGATGGCGATGGGATTATAGATGCCATCGACGATGACGCCGACGGTGATGGTATCCCCGATTTAATTGAAACTTATGCCGATATTGATGGCGATGGAATTCCCAATGCCCTTGATTTAGATTCAGACGACGACGGTATTAACGATGTTTGGGAAGCCGGCGGAGACGATACTTCCGGTAGGGGATTGCTTTTTGATGGATCTCAGTTAGTTCCTCCTGATACGGACGGTGATGGGATTTTGGACCCCTATGATATCGATTCCGACGGAGATGGAATTTACGATATCATCGAAAGTTATTTGGATTATGTAGATGAAAATAACGATGGCAGAAATGACGGTCTAGATACCGATAAAGATGGTATTAAAGACATAGCCGATGGTTATAACGGGGTATATGGGGATTTTTATGATGGTCCGCCTTTTGATTTTGATTTCGACGGGAAGGCCAACTATGTTGATTTAGATAGTGATTCAGATGGAATATCAGATGAGGTTGAAACCAATGACGATGCCGATTTTGATTTTTC
>CBFHXF010000065.1:1768-5799 GCA_965659745.1 Bacteroidia bacterium | reverse complement strand
CCCTAATTACTTAGATGACGATTCTGATGGCGATGAGATCTTTGATATTGACGAAACCGATGCCGACTCAGATAATGATGGCATTCCGAATTTCTTAGATTTAGATTGTGATGGCGATGGAATAGAAGATTTTACGGAAACTGACGCTGATTTTGATGGAGATACCATTCCGAATTATTTAGATTTAGATTCTGATAATGATGAAATGCCTGATAATAAAGAGGGTATGGATGATAAGGACATGAACGAGTTAATGGATTTCTTAGATCCTCACACCTTCGTTCCTGAAATATTCACGCCTAACGGAGATAACATCAATGATGTATTATTCATTAAAGGTTTGAAAAACTTCCCAGATGCACAGCTCACGGTATTCAATCAATGGGGCCAAATAGTGTTTAAAAGCAAAGGGGCTTATCAAAATGATTGGAATGGAACCAACAAGGAAGGAACTGGTTTTACGCAAGATATAGTACTTCCGGAAGGCGTGTATTTTTATATTCTCGATCACAACCGAAACGATTCTCCTCAATATGTTAAACCGCAAACAAAAGGAAATGTATACATTAAGCCTTAAAACGAAATATTATCGCCTTTTTCTGATTTTAGTTTTAGGAATAGGCATGAATACGGCTAAGGGTCAACAAGCGGGCCTGCTTTCTAATTATGACCTTGTGTCGAGTATTCAAAATCCTGCCTATAATGGGTTAAATCGCCGATTACAATTAGACGCGGTATCTCGTGTACAATGGGCAAATTTCCCTGGGAGTCCAACCTATACCGGTTTGGCCTTCCAAGTTCCCGTAAACAGAGATTTTGCCTTTGGGGCTAATTTCCAAAATTTAAGTATCGGAGAATTTAAATATGCATCTCCTTTAAGCATGGGAAGCTATTCGGTAGATATTGCCTACCATAAACAAATTGCCAAAGATGTATTTTTATCGGCGGGTATAAGAACGGGGTTGTTCTCTTTTAATATGAGAATTTCACAACTAGTGGCTTCCGAAGTAGGCGATTTAGCTCAAGTAGGAAATGATTTTAGTTTCAATTCACCCATGGTAGGCGGTGGTATAATGGTTTACGGGAAAAGATACTTCATTGGCGCTTCTATGCCACAGTTTGCCCTTGTAAATGATCGAATAATCGACAATGTAAATCTTGGTTATAATGCAAGAGGGTTTTATTTAGTAAATGCGGGTTACATTCAGCCATTAGGTGGAAATTTTTCGTTAAAGTCAACGGTTCAAACCCGAATTTATGATGGTCTGCCTGTTGTGTTCGATTTGAATGTTTATGCCCTATATAAAGACTTACTTAATATGGGTTATGGATATAGGAATACGGGTTCACATGCAATTTTGGGTAGACTAAAAGTTAACGATTTTTTCTATGTGGTTTACAGTTATGAATTTGGTAAAATTTACAACGATGAAACACCTTTTAATGCTACCGAATTTGGATTGAGTTATCAGTTAGATTTTAACCGTCAAAAGAAAAAAGTACTTCCAAGACATTATTAAATTACACTATGTTAAGACCTGAGTATTTATTTATTTGGATATTGTTTCATTTGGCAGCTGTTGAGTTGCCATCTAGTATTGCAAAGAGAGGTCAGCCTGATCTTAGAGCTACAGAATTGGTATCGAAGATGCAGTATCAAGAAGCAACGCGATCTTATAATAACATTAAAAAAGTCAAATCTGCTCCCGAATTGCGTGCATTAGCTGTTGCATTTACAGAATTGGGACAAAATGATACGGCTGTTGCACTTTATAACAGGTTGTTAAACAGGTTTCCTGCAAAAGCCAATCCCACAGATCAATTAAATCAGGCATTATTGTTGAGACGAATGGGACAATATACAATGGCAGATAGTTTGATTACCGAATTGAAAATGCAATCGTTTGCGGGATACCCCATTTTGAATCAACCGGGCAGTTTATTCCTTGATGAAACACAATATCTCACCGATAAGCTTACCACCGCCGAAACACGGTTGTTTCAAAATTCGAATACCCATTATTTACCTGTTAAAGACCCTGTAAGGGGAGATTGGTATTTTCATGAGCGTAAAGATGTTAATTCGGGCTTGTTTTCGTCCTATGATTTATCAGATGGGATGCCTTTTGGCAAAATCATGAAGGCAATGAGTTGGAATGATTCCTTGGGAGTTCGGGGTTCTATTGTTAAAAATCAATATCTAAATCGACATTTTGAGTTAAGTTATATTGATTCTTTCGGTAATATGTATATAACGACCAATCATAAATTGGTGAACGACAGCGACGTGTATTTATTGGATATTTTTAGATTCTACAAGGATCCAAAAGTAGGAAAATATACAATGGAACCCATGAATGATCAACTTTGGCAGCATAATTTGTCTGGTTTTGTTATGAATGAATCTCAAACCAAAGGTTTGTTCTGTAGCGATATGATGGGCGGCTTAGGTAAATCTGATATTTATATATGTGACATAGAATGGATGAAGGATAATGCCCCGAAAATTGTTAATCCTTACGGTATAGGCGAAGTTGCGAATACGTTGATGTCAGATTTTGATCCTTGCTTTATTACAGATGATATTATTGCATTTTCAACAGAGGGACATGTGGGATATGGGGGTAGCGATATCTATTTCTTTGATTTAATTAATAATAGGTTGGTTAATGCGGGTTCGAAAATAAATTCAAATAATACCGAATATGGAGTGCGTTATTATGATGGTATACTATATTGGTCCTCCGAAGCCTATGATTCAAAACCCGTGTTAAAACACATTGCAATGGATCGCGAATTAATTTCTTGGTTTTTCCAAGGCCAACCCGTTACGGAAGAAATTACGGAGCCTCAAGAAATTCCAGATGGAGAATTTATCGACGAACCTATTACTTCAGAACCTATTTCTGCGAGCGATATTATTAGTACTTTAGAGGTAGACAAAGGATTGAAATTTTTATTGTTGCCAGATTCTGTTCGCTTAGAAATTGCAAAAAATGTGAGTGATTCTGCAAATTACACGGATTTTCGTTTGCGAACATTACTCTATCCGCAGGATGGTTTGATTTGTGATGAAAAGTTTGAAACAGAGCTATGGATCGTTATTGAATTGCTAAAGCAAAGACCGAATTGGGTTGTGGATATCAGTAGTTATACAGATAGCCGAGGGTCTGCCGATTTTAATAAAACCTTATCCAAAAATAGGGCTGAATTTTTGAGAGATTATTTTCTCTTTTACGGTGTACAAAAGAATCAAATAGATGTGCATGGATATGGAGAGGAGTTTCCCATAAATCATTGTATTGATGGCGTTGTATGTTCCGATGAAGAGTATAAACGCAACAGAAGAACAACCATGCATTTAAAAAAGAGAGGTAAAAAATCTTAAACTAACTCTTAGTTAAAACAAAAAAGAGGCCGTTTCAAATTTGAAACGGCCTCTTGTATTTGAGAACTATCAGAAAATATTTTGTTGAATTTCCTGTGTTAAACTTTTTTAGCGGTGTCGAAGTTTATAAGAATTGGTTTGTATTGATTTTTTACACTACACTCAATCTTATATACACCGAACGCTGAGGAATTGGAATTATTTAAGCACTTTAATTCGTTTTATTCGGCTTATTCCTCTAGTGTCTACATCGATGACGATATCTGCTTGAAATTGTTTGTTTTGAGGCAAACGAGTATAGATTTTAGACATCACCGCAAAACATAGGGGGGTGTTTAAATTTTGAATTTGGGGTTGAACGAGCGTCCAACCTGCTAACGATTTGCATCGTGGGGTGCCAAAGGTACTTATCCAAATTTTCTCATTCAAATCTTGCGTTCGGGTCTGAGGTCTAGGTCTACTTTTAGCGTTATTAACGCGGTCATTTTGCCCTATTTCACCGGCAATTATAGAAACATTACTTAAAAGTATTGTTTTTCCTTGGTAGAAGTGAGGTCTGCGAGCAAAATCTGCAGTTGATACTTTAGTTTGGGCTTGCGTTAAGCCTCCCCATAAGCTAAAAATAAAAAGTAAAAGTAGCCTT
>CBFHXF010000065.1:0-1669 GCA_965659745.1 Bacteroidia bacterium | reverse complement strand
AAATCTGCAGTTGATACTTTAGTTTGGGCTTGCGTTAAGCCTCCCCATAAGCTAAAAATAAAAAGTAAAAGTAGCCTGCCCATTTTACACCCCCTTTGGCGTTAAAATCGAAATGACGTATCCCGACATCTGACTTCCTTTGAACGTTACATCAAATTTGCCTTTACGACCTCCTACTTTTTGAGCGTTCATAATTTTCATTTGGTGACTGATAAGGAAGCAGGGTTTAAAGTCAGGACGCGCACCTTTAAAGTCGATATTGATTACATCAAAACTTCTAGGGGCTTTGCATTGGTTGTTTTTCATGTGGGGAGGAACCTCTTCAAAAGAAATTTCTACGTTTTGGACAGTAATTAATTGATTGTCCCATTGCTGCGGCGCATTGGCAAATTGCGTTTCTTGGATCGTGCGTGATTGTGCGAAACTTGCGCTTGCAGCGAAAATCATAATTGCGGAAAGAATGTATTTTTTCATGTTTTTGTAGTTTTATTTGTTAGTTTAGTTTGATTCTCGCGATGCGATGCATTAAGTTAGTATCTACGAAAATAGTAATATCGGCATTGACTTTACGACCATTAGGAATGGTTTTAGCCATATTGCTGTAAAGTGTAAAGCAGCCAGTATAATTAGTTATTTCTACATTGAGTATTTCCCAATTGCGCGGTGGGGTACAATTACCATGCCTAACACTGCTTGTGACAGCCACCGCAGGGGTAGCAGTTGGTGCAGTGGCGCTCGCACTAAGGGTTACCGGTTGTGAGGAAGTCGGAGCAGTAAGGATAGCCGTGCCTCCCGCAATAGAACCGCCGCTCGGATTAATACCGCTTGTGGGGGTTTGTGAAGAGGTGGTTCGAGGTCCGCTTAAACTCATGGTAGCCCCAGTTGTTTTAGTGATGTTCACTCCCCGTAATACGATAGTTCTGCCATTGTATTTAGAAGGATTGGCAGCAAAATCGGCTACATCTACCACCAATTGCGCTTGTGCATTTTGGAAGATTAAAATCGCGAACAGGAACAAAAGATTTTTCATAGGACCTCTTTTAAGTCTATGATAGCAAATTTTATGCCAAACTTGTAGTATTCCACCAATATTATAGGTCTTTATTGCCCGTTAAATCGTTTCCATCTGTAAAATATCGCAATAAGTAATAAGCTCCTAGAATAGCCAGAATACTGGCAGTGCCAATTTGTAGCAAATTTTGATTAGGAACCAGGCGGTTCAGAAGCAATACCGTTCCAAAGGAAAAAACAATCCAACCCGATTCGCTTTTAAATTGGGTTTTTACCAAGATAACCAATCCTGTAACAATCACTAAAGTGGGTAACGAAATAAGGTGTTCTGGCAATTCTATGCCAATGGCCTTGAAAAGCCATAACAAGCCTATTGCCAATAGCATAATGCCCGCGATCAAATAGGTTTGTTGCTTGTAATTGGAATTCATAACACAAAAATATAGATAATTACTTGAGAGAGTCGCACATATTTGGTGTAAGAAGGACTACCTCGGATATTATCTTTTGGGGCAAACAGGGTAATGGTAGGGATGATATTTTACCCTATGAGGATTCTACGCCCCTACAAAACATGATAAAAATCATAATAAAGGGCTACTTAGGTCATTTTAATCTAAGTTGTTTTTTGCCAATTTGCACCCGAAATTTTATGTTT
>CBFHXF010000064.1:6679-9607 GCA_965659745.1 Bacteroidia bacterium | reverse complement strand
CATTGGCATATCATCATGGCTTTCCCTAATGTGTATTTCTCTTCTTTGAAACCAAAGGGAGAATTTTCCAATATGGATGCCGTAACCACTGAGGTAAAATTGATGATGGACCCATCGGCAGCGCCTCCGGAAGGATACGAACCGCCGGCAGGATTTGGAGCCAAAGATGTAAACGATCTTACTTGGAAGAATTTGATGGATGCTTATACCTGCACAGAATGCGGTCGTTGCAGCAGCGTATGTCCAGCCAATATCACGGGTAAATTATTGAGTCCGCGTAAAGTCATGATGGACACCCGCGATCGTTTAGAGGAAGTGGGTAAAGCCATGACGCAAACCGCTTCTACCGACATCCCACAAGATGGCAAAAACCTGCATAGTTATATATCTGCCGAAGAATTATGGGCTTGTACTACGTGCAACGCCTGTGCCGACGCCTGTCCGGTTAATATCAATCCCGTTGATATCATCATGCAAATGCGTCAATATTTGGTTATGGAACAAAGTGCTGCACCTTCCGAATTGAATGGAATGTTCACCAATATGGAGAACAACGGAGCGCCTTGGCAATTCAATCAAAACGATAAAGGCGCTTGGGCGAAAGCCGATTCATAGTCCTATAACATACCCGTTTTATTACCTATCTTTGTAAGAATTATGAACGTTGTATTGAACACATTGCTATTTTTAGGTTCTTTGGGGCCTAGCGAGTTGATCATTATTGCCTTGATCGTATTGTTGTTGTTTGGAGGGAAGAAAATTCCCGAATTGATGCGTGGAATGGGTAAGGGTATCCGCGAATTCAATAACGCCAAAGACGGCATGCGCGACGAAATTCGCAAAGGAATGAATGACGACGAGACTTCATCTAGCAACAAGGAAAATTGAAAGCGTATCGCCGAGTAACCGATATTCAGGCCGATTTAACGGCGGGTTCTATAACCTGTGTGGGATTGGTGAGCCATTATCTTCAGCAAATTAAAGAAAAGGCGCATTTGAATGCGTTTTTAGAGGTTTGGGAAGATGAAGCTTTACATAAGGCGCATGCCTTAGATGCAAAAATTGCTTCTGGATCATTTGGGAAGCTTGCTGGCGTTGTTATTGCCTTGAAGGATAATCTAAGTTACGCCGGACATAAAGTAAGTGCGTCTTCCAAAATTTTGGAAGGATATGAGGCCCTTTACACAGCCACAGCGGTAGAAAGATTAGCGGCGGAAGATGCGATTTTTATTGGAAGAACGAATTGCGACGAATTTGCGATGGGAGCTTCCAACGAAAACAGTGCTTTTGGCCCTGTTAAAAACCCCTTTGATGAGTCGCGCGTTCCGGGTGGAAGTAGTGGAGGTAGTGCCGTTGCGGTAGCCGCTGGAATGTGTCACTGCTCTTTAGGCTCCGATACAGGAGGTTCTATCCGACAGCCTGCGGCGTTTACGGGTATTTACGGATTGAAACCTACTTATGGTAGAATATCGCGTTGGGGATTGCTGGCGTATGCCTCAAGTTTCGACCAAATAGGGCCTTTTGCCCATAGTATTGAAGACATTGCCCTTTTAACCGAAATCATGTCGGGTAGCGATACCCAAGACGCAACGGCTATACAAGAACCGGCATTGCCCACTTGGACGCCTGAGCTTAAGTCAAAGCAGCGTTTTGCCGTTATGAAACAAGCGGTGGAGCACCCTGGATTAGACGAAGAAGTACGTATTTCATTTAAAAAATTACTTGATAAATTAGAGTCAGACGGTCACAGCATTGAATGGTTTGATTTTCCATTATTGGATCAAATGGTGCCCGCATATTATGTATTGACCACCGCCGAGGCCAGCAGTAATTTATCGCGTTATTCAGGAATGATGTACGGATATCGCAGTAAAAATGCTACCGATTTAGAAAGTACATACACCTTATCGCGCACCGAGGGCTTTGGTCCCGAAGTGAAGCGACGTATCATGTTGGGAACCTTTGTGTTATCGAGTGATCAGTACGATGCGTATTACGAACAAGCACAGAAGGTGCGTCGCATCATTCAAAATGAAACAGATGCCATATTATCGCGAAATGACGCCATGTTGTTGCCCACTACGAGTACACCGGCGTTTAAATTAGGCGAAAAAAGCAAGGATCCTGTGAGTATGTATTTGGCTGATTTATTTACCGTGCAAGCCAATTTAGCGGGTAATCCTGCTATTTCGGTGCCTGCAGGTACCACTCAAAATGGATTGCCTATCGGAGTTCAGTTGATGACGCCCCGAAAATCTGAAAATAATTTATACGACCTGTCGAAATTAATCGAAAGGACTCTTTCTTAATGAAATTTACGTTCCGCATATTAAGCTGTTTATGGATCGCGGCTTTTGGTTTTTTAAATCCGCTAAAGTCGGCAGATACGGCAGCCATAAATAAGCTATTGACCAAGTACGAATCGAGGGGTTTGCCTCAGTTTAGGGTACCTGAGTTGTACGTGGAAATTGCCGAACGGCTGGAAAACCATGACGGCACTACGGCCATACTTGTGGGTCGTTATTTAAAATACCAGGAGTTAATAGAGGGGGAGAGGCGTAAACACAAATTACCTTGGTTTGTAGGCTTTTTGCCTGCGGCCAATACGGGTTTTGAACCTCGTTTTCGCAATGAATCGGGTTTTGCGGGTATGTGGCCCATGCCTTATTTGATGGGAAAAAAGTACGGTTTATTGCAGACGGCCTTGTATGACGAGCGTCACGATGCGCAGAAATCTACCGAGGCAGCGTGTAAATATGTGTTCGATTTACAGAATATTTATCAGGATTGGTTGAAGAGTATCTCCGCGTTTAGTGTGGGTCCTGCCAGATTCAACCAAGTAATTCACGGAACAAAAACGCTTCAATTTGATTCTATTTATAATGCATTAGAACCGGAAGAACGCATTCCCGTAATACAACTCTTGGC
>CBFHXF010000064.1:0-6580 GCA_965659745.1 Bacteroidia bacterium | reverse complement strand
AACAAAAACGCTTCAATTTGATTCTATTTATAATGCATTAGAACCGGAAGAACGCATTCCCGTAATACAACTCTTGGCGGCGGCGGTAGTAATTTCAGAATGGCTAGAATTGGAAAAGCCCCTTGCCGCCGTTAGGCAGGTTTCCCTCAAGAAAGTTTCAGGGATTACCCAAGCGGTACCTTTTTCGTTTTTTGATCAGAAATTTGGGGTGGGTATCGCGCAAATGCGCGAATACAATCCGGGTTTGAGAACAGATTTGATTCCATATATGGGGAAATTATTTGTGTTTAATTTGCCTAATGATGTGGCAAAGAGATATGAATTGGCCTATGATTCATTGGGATTGTGGTTGAATGGGGCTCCGGTGATGGAGGTTAATTATGATACCTTAACGCAGGTTTTCGATGGCGATACGGTTGTGGTTGTGGAGCCACAACAAAGCGCAGAACCGCCGGCTTTGGTGGTGCCTAAAGATGAGAAAGTTTGGGTTTATTATAAAATTAAACGCGGCGATGCGGTTTATACTATAACTGATGTGTTTGACTGTAGTGTGAAAGATATACGTCGCTGGAACAATCTCAATTCAAAAATGTTTCTAATAGCAGGAAAGCGTTTGAAGTTCTATGTGCCTGCAAGTAAAAAGAAATATTATCAGCAAATTGATGCCATGTCATTGGCGCAAAAGCGCGAACGTGCCAAGACGGATGATTGATATACGGTTGTTATACCGAACTGTATTGGCTTTTTGGATTCTGGGCTTTTCATTAGTTGCTGAGTCCAATGCGCAATCCTTATCCAGAAATGAAAAAGATGCTTCTTTTAGGAAGTTAGAAATTGTTAAAACCGGCAGTAAGGTTATAGTGGATGGAATATTGAACGATTCCGCATGGCAAAGTGCTTCGTTTTACGGGAACTTTCAACAATACTATCCCTACGATACCTCTTTATCAAGCAGTAAAACGTGGTTTAGCTTGTGTCACGACGATAAGTTTATATATGCGGCTATGAAGTGTGATAATCGCAATCCGCATAAGCCTTTTGTGGTGAATAATTTAAAGCGAGACTTTTCGGTTACCTCTCATGATGCGGTTGTTTTGAGTTTATCGCCGTTTTTAGACGGACAGAATGGCTTTTCGTTTGGGGTAACTCCATATAATGCACAAAGAGAAGGGGCAATTGAAAACGGCGGTGTTTTTGGGGTGAGTACGGCTTGGGATCAGGTATGGTTTTCTGAAACCCATATTACAGACTCGTTCTGGTATGCCGAAATGGCGATTCCTTTGGCGAGTATTCGCTTTGTGCCGGGCGCGGATAAATGGGGGGTTAATGTTTCGCGTATTGATTTAAAGAATAATGAAATCTCCAACTATCACAAGGTGCCTCGAAATTTCAATTTCAGCACCCTGGTTTTTGTAGATACCTTGCATTGGTCTAAACCTTTAAATAAGAAGTTCTTTAATGGAGTATTGGTGCCGTATATCAGTAATAATTCCATCCAAGAAAAAACAGGAGGAGCTATTGCACAACAGCCGCGCATAGGATTTGATGCAAAGTGGGCTTTGTCGCAAAGTTTGAACTTAGATGCCACATTAAATCCAGATTTTGCGCAGGTAGACGTAGATCAGCAACAGGTAAATTTGACGCGTTTTTCGTTGTTTTTTCCAGAAAGAAGGCAGTTTTTTATTGAAAACAGCGATTTATTTGCCAATTTTGGCTTCCGTCAAATACGTCCGTTTTTCTCCAGAAGAATTGGATTGGCACCTGATAGAACCAATATTCCGATACAATATGGAGTGCGGGTTTCAGGTAAATACGGAAACAATTTGCGCTTGGGATTGATGAATGTGAGTACTGAAGCGCGTGGATTAGGATCGGCAACCCATATCAATTACAGTGTATTGGCTTTGCAGCGTAAGGTTTTACAAGCATCGAATATTGGATTTATTGCGGTGCACGACGAGCGTTTGGGCGGTTTGAATAGAGATTTTAATACGGTATTGGGAACGGAATTTAATTTATTGACATCCGATAATCGATGGGCAGGTAAGGCTTTTGTTCAGAAATCGCACTATCCGGGTTTAGTGGGAAGCCGTGGTTTTGCACATGCTACGTGGTTGATGTATAAAACCCTGGATTGGAATATCATGTGGAATCATGAATACGTGAGTCGTTTATTCAATGCGAGAACGGGATTTGTGCCTAGGGTAGATAATTTCGACCCATCTACGGGGAGAGTGGTAAAGTGGGATTACTGGCGTTTGGAACCGATGGTAAAGCGGATTTTTTATCCTTCCAATAACAAGACTATTAATAATGTAGCTTTCGATATTTACAATTCTTCCTATTACGACAGTGCTTGGGTTCCCACAGAATCGTATACGGATGTGAAGGGCGATTTGAATTTTCAGAATAGCACTCGTATCTCTGTGGTAGGATATCATCAATATTTCCGATTGTTTCTACCCTTTGCTCCTGTGAATATGCCAGGTGGTGGATTTTTAACGGGCAGGCACCATATGTATGGTATTACTGCTAGTTGCTCTACCAATAATCGAAAACCATTGGCTTTAAGTGGTAGTGTAGATATGGGATCGTATTTTATTGGTAGCAAACAAGAATACGTGGCAGATGTTTCTTGGAGGGTGCCTGGTTTTGGTAGTCGCCGCATACCCCGACTTTTTTTAAGTGGAAATTTGCGTCACATCGATATTGACTTTGGAGATAGCGGCCGTTATAAGATTGATCTGATTGGTTTGAAGGCCGATTACAGTTTTTCTACTACCACCTATTTGATTGGCTATTGGCAGTTGAATGCGCAGAATAAACTCATGAACATCAATGTTCGTTTTCAGTGGCGTTACCGCCCCATGAGCGATATATTTATCGTTTTTGCGCAGAATTGGGACAGAACGGCATTAATGTTAAAGCCCCAGTCAGAGACATGGGGCTTTGCAGGGCGCTCACTGGCGCTTAAATTGGCGTATTGGTTCTAGTAGCCGTCTCCGTCGAGAAGGTTGCCGATACCGCCTAAAATACTTCCTTCGCCTTTTCGATTTCCGGGTTGTGCATAAGACAATATGCGGCTGGCCAAACGGCTTACAGGCAAACTTTGTATCCAAACTTTACCGGGTCCGCTTAATACGGCAAAAAACAATCCTTCGCCTCCGAAAATGGCATTTTTAACGCCTTTAACGAATTGAATGTCGTAATTAACCGTACCGGTAAATCCAACGATACAGCCGGTATCTATTCTAAAGCTTTCTCCGTGCTTCAATTCTCTTTCAATAATATAACCTCCGGCATGCATAAAGGCCATGCCATCGCCTTCTAATTTCTGCATGATGAAACCCTCACCTCCGAATAAACCGGTGCCGAGTTTTCTTTGGAATTCGATCCCCACAGAAACGCCTTTAGCGGCGCATAGAAAGGCATCTTTTTGACAGATGATTTTACCGCCTAAATGCGCTAGGTTTAAGGGTACAATTTTACCCGCATAGGGGGCGGCAAAGCTTACGCGTTTTTTACCATGGCCAAAATTGGTGAAAGCGGTCATAAATAGGCTTTCTCCGGTGAGCAAGCGTTTTCCAGCACCTAGAATTTTGCCGAAAAGTCCGCCATTAGACTGCGAACCATCGCCAAAGATGGTTTGCATTTCTATGCCGTCGTCCATGTACATGAAGCTACCTGCTTCCGCAATTACGGTTTCTTGTGGATCGAGTTCGATTTCCACGCACTGCATTTCTTCTCCATGAAGAAAATAGTCAACTTCGTGATTTTGAATCATGATTCGAATATAGAAATAACTCGGAATTTGCTTTCCAAAAACCGACGAATTACTTCTTCTTTAGTGCAAGAATTGAAAAATCAGATTTCTCGGCCACTATGGTGTTTTTCAATCGGCCTAGGCCGGTGATTTCCATTTCAACCACATCGCCTTCCTTTAGCCATTGTGGGGTATAGTTAGGGTCGTGAAATAAACCGGTTCCATTGAGTTCTAAGAAACATCCAGTACCTACGGTTCCTGAACCTATTACATCACCAGGTAAAATATCAGCACCATATGAACAACGTTCGATGATTTCTGCGAATGTCCAGTCCATTTCCGCCATGTTGCCATGACTCACTTTTACACCGTTTACCCAACAACGCATTTCCAAACTGAAAGCGTTACCAGTATGTCCGGCTTTTGGCGTTGTCATGAAATGAGAAAGCTCGTCAGGTGTTACCATCCATGGACCTATAACAGTAGAGAAATCTTTTCCTTTAGCGGGACCTAAATTCAATAGCATTTCTTCCATTTGCAGGGTGCGCGCGCTCATGTCGTTCATGATGGTATATCCTGCGATATATTGATCGGCTTGGTCGGCAGGTACATTTCTACCTCTTTTGCCTAATACCACAGCGGCTTCAAGTTCAAAATCTAATTTTTCGAAATGGTCGGACATGCAGAGGATATCACCGGGACCTTGAACGGCATTGTGATTGGTAAAATAGAAAATAGGATAATGATCGAATTCTTCAATCATAGGAACTTTACGGTTTCTGCGGGCGGCAGCCACGTGCTGTCGGAACGCATACCCATCGCGGCAGCTGCTTGGATTGGGAACGGGGGCTAAAAATTCTACTTCTAATATAGGGCAGCGGAAATTTTGATGTTGTCCGGCCAAGATTTCATTCTGAATTTTTAGTGCCTTCGGGGTTACTTCATCCCAAATTTGAAGCATTTCGAGCATCGTTTTAGGGATGCTGTTGTCGATATCGTTTAAGTTGTAAACGGCATCTTCTGCTACGATTCCGGCGTGCTCTCGGTTGTTATAACGAAACGTGGTAAACTTCATAATAACAAAAATACACATTCGCGTTGGTATGTGCGATATTTTACTTGTTTGGTTAGTCAAAGCAAGTGAACTTTGAGGGAATTTATGAATACCCCAAAACGAATTTTAATTACCGGCAGTAATGGCCTTTTAGGACAGAAACTTAGCGATGTGTATTTGGCACAAAACGAGGTAATTTGGTTGGCCACGGGCAAAGGCGCGAACCGACATCCCCAGAAAGAAAAAATGGATTATGCGCAAATGGATATTTGCAATGAGGAAGAGGTGAATGCTATTTTAAATGCGTTTAAACCTACGGTGGTCATTCACACCGCTGCCATGACGCAGGTAGACGATTGTGAGTTTGAAAAAGAGGCTTGCGTGGCATTAAATATTGATGCGGTGGCACATTTGGCCCGCAAAAGTGCCGAAATGGACTTCCGATTGGTACACTTGAGTACCGATTTTATTTTCGATGGCACCAAGGAAATGTATACCGAAACCGACGAGGCCAATCCGTTGAGTTATTACGGTTGGAGTAAATTAGAGGCCGAAAAGCGCGTGCAAGAGCTCGCGAAAGATTATGCCATTTTGCGTACGGTTTTGGTTTACGGGAAGGTTGCCGATATGAGTCGCAGCAATATCATGTTGTGGGCCTATAATACCTTGAAAGAAGGCAAATCGGCCAAAGTGGTCGACGATCAATTCCGAACGCCCACCTTGGCCGAGGACTTAGCATTAGGCTGCGTTTTGGCGGCTAATGCGCCTGAAGTAGGGATTTATAATATTGCCGGACCTGAATTTTTGAGTATTTATGATTTGGTTTCGAAGATTGCGCAGATGTACGACTTTTCGATGGAAAATATTGAAAAAGTGAGCTCGGCCACGTTGAATCAGCCGGCAAAACGCCCGCCCATTACCGGACTCGACATCGCCAAGGCGAGGCGAGATTGGGGCTATTCCCCCAGAAGTTTGGAAGAGGGCATTCGAATATGTTTAGGATTTTAACACATGACAGATAATTTTAGAAGTGGATTCGTGAGTATCATTGGCATGCCCAATGCCGGTAAAAGTACCTTGTACAACCACCTTTTAGGCGAGGCTTTGGCCATCGTGAATCCCAAAGCCCAAACCACCCGCCACCGTATTTTAGGGGTGAAAAATGGCGAGGGATTTCAAATTGTATACTCCGATACGCCGGGAGTTTTGAATAAAACTTCCTATAAAATGCACGATAAAATGATGTTTTTCGTGAACGAATCCATCAAAGATAGCGATGTATTGATATTGGTTTTAGACATTCATGGAAAGCAATTTTCGGAGGAAATTAAAACGAAATTCGAGCGTTCGGCAGCCAAGAAAATTGTGGCTTTGAACAAGATAGATTTGAGCAATCAAGGCGAATTGGAGTTGAAATTGCAAGAGGTGAAAGACACCTTCGCAGCCGATGTGTATTTGCCGATTTCGGCCGAACACGGTTTCAATACGGTAGAATTAGAGAGTTATATCGAACAGTTTCTGCCCGAGCACCCGGCCTACTATCCCGATGATCAGTTAACCGATAAAAGCGAGCGTTTTTTCGTGAACGAAATTGTGCGCAATCAGCTCTTAAAATTGTACGATGAAGAGGTTCCTTACGCCTGTGAGGTCAATACGTTGGCGTTTAAGGAGTCAGAAAAAATCATTCATATTCACGCGGAAATCTTTGTAGAGCGCGACTCTCAAAAGCCCATTTTAATAGGTCGCGGCGGTGCTAAAATCAA
>CBFHXF010000063.1:6460-9742 GCA_965659745.1 Bacteroidia bacterium | reverse complement strand
TCGTACTCAATATTCCTTGAGGTAACAATCAAGGTTTGACGCATCAAAAACAAAAATATACCCTTTAACAAGGAAGCAACAAAAATCGCCACCCCAAATCCCAATACTGTTTTTAGGGCTGCCCCGTAGAGCAAATCGTTTTCTATTAAAGAAATATTTTGGGAAATCCACAGCGCATCATCAATTCCCAATCGCACAAACACGGGAATATAGATAGCAAAAAGGTTACTTAATACAACACATACAATGCCTAAAAGTATTAGCCATTTATATCGGAAGAGGTATTTATTTAATGAGGCTAGTTCAGACACGTTGTAAAGGTTTACAAAGGTACTTTGAAAAAAATTCTGATCTCCGAAAACTTTTTGAATCTTTCCTTGTTCTTTATGCGGGGTAGATTTAAGTTTTCATAGCTGGCAAGGTCCTGGGGTAATTCCCGGGATTTTGCTTTTTTAGGCCATTTCATATGAATGAATTTAAACTATCAGATTAACTTGTATGGATAGGTATTAAAAAACGCCATGAATTCTTTTTTGAAGGACTTTTCATATTCAATGAATTTTAAACATCAGATTACCTGTAAATATTGCTAACGGGAAACGCACTGTTTGTTGCTTTTAGACCATTTCAAAAGTTTTTAAAATATTTTGACAAGTAGTTTCCACATGTTATCCATATTTCGTATCTTTGCCCTCCAATTGAGTAGCATATGCATTTAACCGCAGAACAAAAGAAAGAGATTTTTGCCAAATTTGGTGGCGATGAGCGCAATACTGGCAGTACCGAGGCACAAGTTGCCATGTTTACCGAGCGTATTAACTACATCAGTAACCATTTGAAACAAGCGCGTAAAGACAAAAGCGCAGAATTGTCATTGATTAAACTTGTAGGTAAGCGCAGAAGTTTGCTTAACTACCTAGCGAAGCAAGACATTTTCAAATACCGCGAATTGATCAAGGAATTAGGCTTACGTAAGTAATTCTCAACTCCTCTTATGAATAGAAAAGCCCCGTTCGCCAAAGCGAAGCGGGGCTTTTTGTTTAAAAAATTTCAACCTATGAATATCACTAAAACCCAATTTGATACCGGTAATGGCCGTATCATCAACATCGAAACCGGGCGTATGGCCCGTCAAGCACACGGAAGTTGTGTAGTTACCGTGGGTAAAACCATGTTATTGGCTACTGTTGTAAGTAGCTATGATGCAAAAGAAGGCGTAGATTTCTTGCCTTTGAGCGTTGATTACCAAGAAAAATTTGCAGCTGTTGGACGTATCCCTGGCAGTTTTTTGCGCCGTGAAGCGCGTTTGTCTGATTACGAAATATTAATCTGTCGTTTGGTTGACCGTTGTTTACGTCCGCTTTTCCCAGAAGATTATCATGCCGATACCCAAGTTATGATAAGTCTTTTGTCTTCGGATGAAAACGAAATTCCAGATACCTATGTAGGTCTAGCCGCTTCTATGGCATTGATGTTAAGCGATATTCCATTTAACGGACCTATATCAGAAGTACGTGTAGGACGTATCGACGGAAAGTTCATCATCAATCCTACTCGCGCAGAGTTGGCACTATCTGATGTAGACTTACTCCTTGGGGGTACCGCCAAAGACTTGAACATGGTTGAAGGTGAAATGAACGAATTATCAGAAGACGAATTTTTGGAAGCCCTTAAATTCGGTCACGCTGCCATTCAATCTCAATGTGCCGAACAGTGGAATATGTTAGAGCAAATGGGTGGTAAAAAACCTGTACGCGAATACAATCATGAAGATAACGATGAAGCCTTGCGCGAACGCGTTATTGCCGAAACCTCTGCTGCCATTCGCGAAGTTGCCGAAAGTGGAAAGTCTAAAAAAGAGCGTTCAGAAGCTTTCCGTGCCGTTTTAGATGCCTATTTAACCCAGTTTGAAGGACATGAAGACCAAGCTCGCATGGTTCGCTTAACCAAGAAATATTTCCACGAAGCAGAATACAACCAAATGCGTGCTATGATTTTAGAATCTGGCAAGCGTTTAGACGGTCGTAAAACAGACGAAGTACGTCAAATCTTTACCGAAATTGATGTATTACCTGCTGCCCATGGATCTTCCTTGTTTACCCGTGGAGAAACCCAATCTTTAACTACTGTTACCCTAGGGGGTAAAACCGATGAGCAATTGTTGGATTCACCAACCGTTCACGGACACAGTCGTTTAATGTTGCATTACAACTTCCCTGGTTTTTCAACCGGCGAAGTACGCCCAAATAGAGGTCCCGGACGCCGCGAAATCGGCCACGGTAACTTGGCTTTACGCGGTCTTAGAACCATGCTTCCTAAAGACGTTCCCTACGTAATCCGTATTGTGAGTGATATTCTAGAATCTAACGGTTCCTCTAGTATGGCTACCGTTTGTGCAGGTTCTATGGCTCTAATGGATGCGGGTATTCAATTGCAAAAGCCTGTGAGTGGTATCGCAATGGGATTAATCACTGACGAAACAGGAAAATTCCAAATTTTGAGCGACATACTTGGAGATGAAGATCACTTAGGTGATATGGATTTTAAA
This sequence comes from Bacteroidia bacterium, assembly GCA_965659745.1. Lineage (GTDB taxonomy): Bacteria > Bacteroidota > Bacteroidia > NS11-12g > UBA955 > VMCP01. The sequence goes on along the minus strand of CBFHXF010000063.1, from coordinate 7,194 downwards.
GTTATCGGAACAAAAGACGGTATCACTGCCTGTCAGATGGACATTAAAATCGACGGTTTGAACTGGGATATGGTTGGACAAGCGTTAAAGCAGGCAAGTGCCGGCCGCATGCACATCTTAGGAGAAATGGCGAAGAGCATTAGTCAACCTAGCGGCGAACTTAAGCCTCATACACCTAGAATTGAAGTAATTGAAATCGAGAAGGAATTCATTGGTGCAGTTATCGGACCAGGTGGTAAAATCATTCAAGACATCCAATTGCGCACTGGAACTACCATCTCTATTGAAGAGCGCGATGGTAAAGGTTTCGTTGAAATTCTTTCGGAAAACGCCGACAACATGCAGGCAGCCATAGATATCGTTAATGGTATCGTAGCGGTTCCTGAAGTGGGCGCCACCTATACAGGTAAAGTAAAAACCATCACTGATTTTGGTGCATTTGTTGAATTCATGCCTGGTAAAGACGGTTTGCTTCACATCAGCGAGATCTCTTGGGAAAAAACTCCAACCATGGAAGGTTTATTCGAAGAAGGTCAGGTTTTAGAAGTAAAATTGGTAGAAGTAGACAAGAAAACGGGCAAATTCCGTTTGAGTCAGCGTGCGCTTACCCCAAAACCAGAAGGATACGTAGAGCGTGAACGCGAACCACGTCCGAGCAATGGTGGCCGCAATGGCGACCGTCGCGACGACCGTCGTGGTGGAAACGGTGGCAACCGCCGTCGTGACTAATACGC
>CBFHXF010000063.1:0-6361 GCA_965659745.1 Bacteroidia bacterium | reverse complement strand
CAATGGTGGCCGCAATGGCGACCGTCGCGACGACCGTCGTGGTGGAAACGGTGGCAACCGCCGTCGTGACTAATACGCAATTGTAAAAGTATAAGTTATAAGGTCCGCTCGTTTCGAGCGGACCTTTTTTATTAGAATTGCACCATGAGCTAAGCCAATCCTTTATTCCGTATCAAACTCCATAGCATGTATATGTAAGCCAATAATACCGCAAAGGCCTTCAATTGGGCGGTTTCTACGATCCAATATCTGAGCGTTCTGGGATAGATATCGGTAGGACCTAAAACGGTAAAAAGCAATACAGCGGTAAGAATTATGGCTGTCGAACGCCGACGTTCTATGGCTTCCCCTGAGAAAAAGAGGGCTATTCCGCCTACGGCAATTACGTAAGTAGCGGATTCGGACATGTGGTTGAAGAGGACGACCCACAGCAGCAAGCTGGCTCCGTATTGTATGGGCGCATCGTAAGGGCGGGTGGGTATGCCGTGACTTTGGTTTTGGGCGTTTTTATGTATAAACCAAAGGGGTAGCAGTTGCAAAATCAAGGCAGCGAGCAATATCACATTTTTAGGGGGAAGGTATCCGAACCATGCCTGAAACCAGCCCATAAAACTGAGCTTTACGTAAGTACCGCCGTCTTGTTGCAATAATAAAAACCACCAACGGTATTCCGAGATCAGGTAGTCTGTACTGACAAAAAACAAAGGCAATAGCAGCAATATTGCCGCATAAATAGCGCCGAAAGAAATGGCTCTTGGAAAGCTTTTGGGACGTAAAATGAACAGGAGAAAAAAGATCCAACCGAAGATTTTTATGAATCCAGAGAGCAATATGAGTAAAACGGCTTTGCCCGTTTTTTCGCGCTGAAATGCCGCAATGGCCGATAACAGCAACCCAAGTACCAATCCATTGCTTTGGGCGTTTAAAAGCGACGTAATGCCTTCTCCGAGCAAAAACAGAAGCAGTATGTTTCGCATTTTTGCATTTAATCCAATTATTTGATGCAGCGCCCAATAAGGCAATACTAAATTAAGGAGGTTCCATATAAGCAACCCGATTTCTGTGGGAAGCCAATGGAACGGCAGGAACCCCATGGCACACGTTGGGGAATATTTGAACAGGTCGTAATGTAAATCGTTGCCGATAAAAAGGGGCAATTCGTTGATTAAGTTAAATCCAGACCATTTGAAAATAAGGAAGTTGTTGTAAGCTGCCACTGGAAAATCGATCCGGTCGATCTGTACAGGTCCCGCTAGCCAGAGCTTTACGCTCACCGCCACAGCGGCTAAAAGATAGAGAACGAGCAGGACTCTTGCGGTTTTGGGACTTTCCCAGAAGGAGAACATAGGCACAAAAAAAGGGGCAAAAAGCCCCTTTTTCAAATTAATTCTGTTCACATTATTTCATAACGCGCACGCCATCGTCGAATTTCACTACGAAAGCATCTTTAAAACCTTTGGCGCGAAGTATGTTTTTATGGGCTTCGGCTTGGTCTTCTGTTTTAAATGAGCCCGCGCAGTATTTGTAATACTTACCGGAACGATACATGTAAATATCTTTCAATCCCATAGCTAGAAACTTGTTTTCACTAGTAGGTTTGAGCGACATTTTCACTTGTACTCGGTACACTACACCGGGTACGAATTTCGTTTCGTTGTTAACGGCGTTTTGTTGGCTTCCCCCGGAAGTATTTTGGATTGTTTTGGGTTCAGCGGTAGGCGCGGGTGTTTCAACGGGGGTGGTTTGATTGATTTCCGATTGAGGTGCACCTGCGATATTAGGAACCAAATCTTTAGGATATTTGGAATAGTTGGCCGGTGCTTCAAACTTATCGGGAATACCGTCTTCGTCGGAGTCGGTATCAATATAATCGGGTTTGCCATCGTTATCGGAATCTTTGGTACCCTCTACTTTATCGGGAATGCCATCGTTATCGGAATCTTCATCGCGGTAATTTGGAATGCCATCGCCATCGGTATCTTTGATGCCTTCAACAGAGTCAGGAATGCCATCGTTATCGGAATCTTGATCTAGGAAGTTCATAACACCGTCATTATCTGAATCGCGAGTGCCCTCTAATTTATCGGAGGTACCATCACCATCAGAATCCAGATCTAGGTAATTAGGATTGCCATCATTATCTACATCGGCTACGCCTTCTTTGGAATCGGGAATGCCATCGTTATCAGAATCGGTATCGATAAAATTCTTTTTACCATCGCGATCGAAATCGGTAGAACCTTCCATTCTATCTGGAATACCGTCGTTATCGGAGTCAAGGTCAATAAAGTTGGGCAGACCGTCTTTATCGGAATCTATTCGGCCTTCGGTAGCATCGGGAATGCCGTCGTTATCGGAATCTGGATCTAGATAATCTGGTATGCCATCGCCATCTGCGTCGCCTATCTTCATATCGTCTTGTGCAAGTTCTTTAGGATCGATAGTTCCTTTGTTTTTGCCTTTAGATTTTGAATTGGCAGATGCCATTTGATTAGACTCGTTTTCTTCGCGTTCGGCATTGTTATTGGCAGAAGCCAAAACTTCATTAGAAGCAACGAATTCAGAACCATCACACGGCAATAATCCAGAAATAATGTATTCTGTTCTTCTGTTTAAGGCATGTTCTTGGTCGGTGCAAGTAACGCCATCAAAACACTTATTTATGATTTTTGTTTCTCCAAAACCTTTGTATGAAAGGCCTTTAGCAGGCACACCGCGATTGACTAAATAATCGTATACCGATTTAGCCCTCGCGGTCGAAAGGGTTTGATTCAGGTCGTTACTTCCGCGTGAATCGGTATGCGAACCCAATTGTACGCGAAGTCCTGGATTGTCTTTTAATACAATCGCCACACGATCTAATTCTTCTTTGCTTTGACGGGTAAGTTGGTAGCTGTTTACTTCATAATAAATAGGCTTCACTTCGAATAACACGCCTAAATCTTCACCTACTTTATACTTTTGAAGTCCTAAGCGCAATTTACGTTTGCCATCTGGCGTAACTACATAATTGGTTATAGCTCCATATTTATAACCACAAGGATGGGCAGAAAGTTGCACTTTTGCGTCTTTGGGAATTTCAGAAAAGGATGCTTTGCCTGTAGAATCGATATCGCCTTTAATAGCCACATTATCGTCTTCAAGATTGTCTAATGCGTAGGAAGCTCCTGGAATTACAGCTCCTGTTTCTTCGTCAAAAATTTCAACAATAAGTTCGTCTTGTGTAGGTTTGGCTGTAGTGGTATCGGCATTCAAAACACGGAAATAGTACAAATCGTCGTTGGCCGATTTCCCTTCTCTATTGGAGGCGAAAGTACCATATGAATCGATAACCGAAGGAGCAAAATCATCACTATTTGAGTTAATAGGCTTTCCTACGTTTAAGATCATATTTGAGTTGCGATCAACGGTGTAAATATCCAAGCCACCGAAACCCAAATGTCCTTCAGAAGAGAAATAAAAATCTCCAGTATTGCTAAAACGAGGAAAGTTATCGCGCAACATGGTATTGATTTGGGGACCCATATTTACAGGCTCTCCAATTTTTACGCCGTCGGGTCCATTAGAAATAATGGGTGCCTCATACAAATCAGACTTACCATAACCTCCGGGCATATCGGAAACGAAAACCACCTTGCTGCCGTCGGGAGCAATAACCAAATCGGCTACATTGAACTTATCGTTGTTCAATTGAAAGGGCATTGCCTTCCATTTTTTGCCCTCTTGCTTCATCGCAAAAACTTGCAATAGTGTTTCGTTGTTTGCATTGGGTTTGGCCGCATTGCGGGTGATGTAAACAATTCCATTGGCCTCGTCGTAATGAGAAACATATTGGTGGATTCGTTTACCATTAAAAGGAACTTCTTTAGCCGCACCAAGAGTACTATCGTTGAATTTGGCCTTAACAATAACGGTATACGGATTAAAATGCGATGCACTTCTAATTTTCCAAAGTCCGCTCTCTTTGTGAGTCTGGGTGAAATACGCGTTGCCGTCAGGAGTGGTAACAATACCATAGTCTCCTAATTTGCTACTCTGGGGAATTTTTTTGGCCGTGTAGTTATCGGAGAAATTAAATTCTGCCCAGTAATCTTCCCTTTTGTCTTTATTTTCTTGATAAAATTCAGGTGTTAGCTCATCAAATAGAGGAATTCCCGCATAAAAATTATCTTTTAAAAACAAGATAAGCGAATCGGAAAGTCCGTACATTTCCATTTTACGGGCTGAAAGCGCGTAATAAAGTAAGTCTAGGGGACTTACTTCGTTAGGATATTTTTCGGCAAGTTCAAAATAGGCGTCAAATGCTTTATCCGTAATTTCCATACGACTGTAGGAATAGGCCAGCATTTTTTGATTGGGATAATCGCGTTTTTTAGCAACGGTTTTACCGCCATTGATGCGCACAATCTCTTCGTATTTTTCCTGTTCAAGGAGTTTCAACATTTTAGATTGTGCATTGGAAAAGCCAACCCAACAAAATGTGAGGGTTAACAGGATAAATTTATTGAAAACGTTCATGTTTTTGCTTTTCATTATTGATTAGAAATAACGCGGTGCTATAACGCGGCGGTTGGATACATACGGTATGGCATATTGAATTCCAAATTCATGCGAACCATTTACATACTGGTTAATTGGTGCCAGGCGATGGTCATACGCGTAAACCAATGTGAAATTGGGACTTACCTGCGCCATTGCCATGATACCGGCTTCTCCACCGGTACGATAGAATGCCCCGATCGAATAGTCTTCCATATAGATGGCATGGACGTTAAGATCTACTTGAATAGGAGCCCCTTGTATCATTTTAATTTGGGTAGTAGGCTTGATTTTCAAATCGCTATTTACCTCGTGTACATAACCAGCAAATGCATAATATTGCGTAGTTGTGGCATAGCTGATATCCACATTATTTACAGGATTGTCACCTACAAAAACCATTCTTGGTGCAGACACACCCGCGAAGAATTTCTCGGAATACAAATAGATACCAAAGCCCGTCATGGGAGCTAAAATATTCAGGTCGTTATTTCGAAAAGCGACATCGGCATCTACATCGCGGTTTAATTGCGACAGGTTGATGTTGTAGTTAAACAAACCACCTCTAAGACCTACAGCTAAGCGCAAATCTTTGGTAATTTGCTTATTCCAAGCCAATGAAAGAGCAATTTGTGTTTCGCGCATGGGACTGGCTGTTTGAAACTTTCCTAAGCTTCCTGTTTGCAAATTCAAACCGCCTCCGAAATCACCTACTAAAGGAGAATGCACTCCCACATTATAATAGCGAGGAGCGCCGGGCAAATTCAACCATTGCATACGCGCCAAACTATTGGCGACTAAGGTTTGTTTGGACCCTGCATAGGCTGGATTCAAAGCCAAGGAGTTGTAATCGTAATGCGAGTACATTTGCTCCTGCTGTGCGCTGAGGTTACCGACCGAAAACAAGGTCGTAACCGTGAGCATTAGGCCATATATTCTAAAATTTTTCATACTTCTTACTTTTAATTGATATTATCGTTTGATGTATACGTTACCGGTTATGTCTTCTCTGTTTTGTGCATTGGGTTTGAACACATAGTAATACAAACCTTCCGGTAAATCATTACCTAAGCCAGGCATGCTGCTCGAGCTAGAACCATCCCAATTGTTCTTGTATCCATTACCGGAATCAAATACTACTTGTCCGTTGCGATTGAATACAATCAGCTGCGCATTTTTATAAACTTTAAGTCCTTTGATGATTAACAATTCGTTAACGCCATCGCCATTCGGAGAGAAAGATTCTGGTATACGGTATTGGGCATCGATATAGTCTGGAATTCCGTTACCATCGGTATCGGCTTCACCCTCGTCTGCATCGGCTATATCGTCATTGTCAGAATCTGTATCTAAATAATTTGGAGTGCCATCGCCATCCGTGTCGGTGGTACCTTCAATAAAGTCTGATAGACCGTCACCATCTGAATCGGTGTCGCGGAAATCCATAATACCGTCGTTATCGGTGTCTACCGGATTATTTGGATCTGAACCGGCCTCCACTTTATCGGAAATGCCATCTCCGTCAGAGTCTAAATCACGGAAATCGTCTGTGCCATCGTTATCGGTATCTACAGGGTTAGCAGGATCTGAACCGGCTTCTACCTCATCTGGAATGGTGTCACCATCAGAATCTAAATCGCGGAAATCGTCAATTCCATCGTTATCGGTATCCAAAGGATTCGTTTTATCGGCACCCGCTTCATAGGTATCTGAAATTCCATCGTCGTCAGAATCGGTATCGCGGAAATCTTCTTTTCCGTCGTTATCGGTATCTACAGGATTCGTAGCATCGGCACCCGCTTCATAGGTATCAGAGATTCCA
>CBFHXF010000062.1:0-10952 GCA_965659745.1 Bacteroidia bacterium | reverse complement strand
GTATACAAGAATCACAACATACAGAAGCCTATTCGCATTCTATGCTGATGGCTGTTTCTCGATTTCAAATTGAATTTGAAGGCTTGAAACGCCTGTTCAAATGGGTTCTGATTCCTGCCGTAAAACGATGTTTGTCGAACGAACAATGCATGAGCCCGTTTAACGGTTTTACAGTGCTGCGTTCCTTAAACGAGAAACAACTCAAAGCGTTAGAAGAATTGAAATTGAATTGTGATTCTTTTGTTTTACAAGAAGACTGGAGCGAAGATAAAAAAGGACATTGCTTAACCACATTTCGTTTGCACAATGCTTTCTTAGAATATTTCAATTTTACCGAATCTACTTTGATTCCATTATTAAAGCAATTACACGATTTAGCCATCATCACTTATGAGCAGCAAAACTCAAACTAGCCAAGAAATCCTTTGTTACCATTGCGCGGCCCCAACACGCAATCCGGTAGTTTACCACGATAAATCTTTTTGCTGCAACGGTTGTAAATCGGTATACCAAATTTTAGAACAAAATGATTTGTGTCAGTATTACGATTTAAGTGAACATTCGGGAAATACCGTTCAAGTTAATGAGGGGGAAGCACACCGCTTTGGCTTTCTAAAAGATCCCGAAATTCTAAATCAACTGCGCATTTTCGAAGACGATACACACCTTCATATTAAATTTTATCTGCCGCAAGTACATTGCAGCTCGTGTCTTTATCTACTCGAAAACCTTCACAAGATTCACAATGGAGTTACAGCCGCAAAGTTGAATTTTTCGCAAAAAGAATTACTCGTAATTTTTGCAAAAAACGAAACAAACGCCTACGATTTGGCCATTGCATTAACCCGACTTGGATATGAACCGTATTTCAGCTTGAGCGATATAGGTAATAAAACTCAAGTCCCTAAAATAGATCGCTCTCGCATTTATAAACTAGGTGTGGCGGGATTTGCATTTGGCAATATCATGCTGCTCAGTTTTCCTGAGTATTTTGCATATGGAACCGACCTAGATGGACTCAAGCCCTACTTTCAATGGTTGATGTTGGTATTGATTATCCCTGTAATTACTTACAGTTCGACTGAATTCTACAAATTAGCATGGGGTGGTATCAAAGAGCGGTATTTGAATATTGACCTACCCATAGTATTGGCTATGATCATTACTTTTTCACGCAGTATTTTCGAAATATTCACCCATACAGGTCCTGGTTATTTTGATTCATTGAGCGGAATCGTTTTTTTCATGCTTTTGGGTCGTTTGCTGCAAGATAAAACCCATAAAACACTGACCTTCAACCGAGATTTTTCATCGTATTTCCCCATCTCTTCTACTTTGTTTAAAGAGGGCAAAGAACAGAGTATTTCCTTGCCCGCCATCAAGGTTAATGACGAACTAGTCATACACAGCAAAGAAATCGTTCCGGTAGATGGGTTGTTAGTGGCTGGCAAAGCCTTGATTGATTATAGTTTTGTGACTGGAGAAAGCAAACCCGTTGAATTAGAAGCGGGTTCCTTTATATATGCAGGAGGCCGGCAATTAGGAGCCTCCATCCGGGTGATGGCCCAGAAAACGGTGTCACAGGGATATTTGGTTTCCCTTTGGAATAAAAATGAAACAAAAGAAGTACCGAATTCACGTATAGAAAGTCCTTATGTGCAAAAAGCGAGTATGTATTTCACGCTTGCGGTTTTCAGCATTGCCATATCGGCCGCCATTTTTTGGGCTTTTCAAGATCCATCAAAAATTTGGAATGCCGTAACCGCTGTGCTAATTGTAGCATGTCCTTGCGCGTTATTATTAAGTGTAACCTTCACACACGGGCATTTTCTATCGCTATTGGCTAAAAACGGACTGTATGCCAAAGGGGCTAAAGTTTTAGAAAAACTAAACGACATTACTATGGTGGTTTTTGATAAGACCGGTACCTTAACCGATTCCCAAAATCCCACTGTTCATTATGAAGGAGAATCTCTGAGTGAAGACGAGACCGATGCCGTTCAAACTTTAGGCCGTGAATCGATACATCCTTATGCCCGTAAAATGGCACAATGGTTAAAGGGGTATCAAGTAGGGGTAACCTCTATAGAGAATATTCCCGGCATGGGCATTAAAGGAAATTGGAACAATAAAGAAATTCGCCTTGGAAATGCAGCGTTTGTGGGTGTAGAAAATAAAAGAGAGTCCATCGGAACCAGTAAAATATGGCTATCTATATCCGGTCGCATTAAAGGTTATTTCGAGTTCCAAAGTGCCCTTAGGCCCAACATGGCCATAGGCTTGAAATATCTTTCCAAGATAAAGGAAATGGCATTACTCAGTGGCGATAATGACGGCGATCGCGCCCTATTAGAAGGAATAATGCCTGGTGACACCCGCATGTTTTTCAATCAAAAGCCGCAAGACAAAAAACATTACGTGGCCCAATGGCAACATGCAGGACATTCTGTATTGATGTTGGGCGACGGACTCAACGATGCCGGTGCTTTAATGGCCGCCGATGTAGGAATAGCGGTGGCGGAAGATATTTCCTATTTCACACCGGGCTCAGATGCCATTATAGTAGGCGATAAGCTGCCCTCATTGCCTAAATTCTTACTCATGGCGAAAGGGATGAGGCAAATAATTTGGTGGAGTTTTACCCTTTCTGTAATATATAATGTAATTGGATTGAGCTTTGCCGTAAGTGGAAATTTGAATCCCATAGTGGCTGCCATACTCATGCCATCAAGTTCTATTTCTATCGTGTTATTTACATGGTTGGGTTCGCTTTATATGGCTAAAAGGTTCAAACTAAAAACATGATTAAAATCATCTTTTGTAATGAGGTACATCATTGCCCTATGAACCCCTAAATATTCAAATTTGTAGCATACATGTCGGTCATTATCCTACTTATGATATTCAGCATTTTAGTAGCGGGAATTTTCCTAGCGGCTTACCTATGGAGCGCAAGTACGGGTCAATTCGACGATCCCGATGCCAACGCCTACCGCATTCTACACGAAAACGTTCCCCTTCAGAAAAATAAACCCCAAACGAATAAGAAAAATGCAAATTGAAAAATTCTCCTACGACAATCGGCCCGTTAAATGGTTCGCGTATGCCACTATTTTCTGGGCGATTATTGGCTTTACTGCCGGGCTATGGGCAGCCATCGCCTTGTACTTCCCTCAAATAAACCTCAATTGGGGTCCTACCACCTTCGGTCGAATGCGTCCGGTGCATACCAACGCCGTCATTTTTGCTTTCGTGGGAAATGGTATTTTTATGGGCGTTTACTACTCTTTACAACGCTTGGTAAAGGCACGTATGTTCAGCGATCTTCTGAGTAAGATCCACTTTTGGGGTTGGCAGCTAATCATTGTATTTGGTGCCTTAACCCTTTGGATGGGATATACTACTGGTAAAGAATATGCCGAATTAGAATGGCCCTTAGATATTGCAATCACCCTTATTTGGGTAGTTTTTGGTATCAATATGTTCGGTACCATTATCAAAAGACGTGAAAGTCACCTTTACGTGGCCATTTGGTTTTATATCGCCACTTGGGTTACAGTAGCCATGCTGCATATTGTGAATAGCATAGAGCTTCCTATCAGTTTAATGAAGAGTTACAGCTGGTATGCCGGGGTTCAAGATGCGCTTGTACAATGGTGGTACGGTCACAATGCCGTCGCATTCTTCTTAACCACCCCCTACTTAGGATTGATGTATTATTTCCTTCCTAAAGCAGCGAACCGCCCCGTATATTCATACCGACTTTCGATCATACATTTCTGGGCATTGATATTTATTTACATTTGGGCAGGACCTCACCACTTGCTTTATTCGGCCTTGCCCGATTGGGCTCAATCTTTAGGCGTGGTGTTCTCCGTGATGCTTATTGCTCCTAGTTGGGGAGGAATGATCAATGGCTTGTTTACCTTAAGAGGCGCTTGGGATAGAGTACGAGAAGATGCTGTATTGAAATTTATGGTGGTAGCCATCACCGCCTATGGTATGGCCACCTTTGAAGGTCCGATGCTTTCTTTGAAAAGCGTAAATGCGATTAGTCACTTTACCGATTGGACCATTGCTCACGTGCATGTGGGGGCTTTAGGTTGGAACGGATTTTTAACCTTCGCGGTATTGTATTGGTTGATTCCCAAAATGTGGCGTACCGAACTGTATTCCAAGTCATTGGCCAACGCCCACTTTTGGTTGGGGACACTAGGGATTATTTTCTATGCGGTGCCCATGTATTGGTCGGGTTTTGCGCAAAGTTTGAACTGGAAAACCTTCACCGAAGCCGGTACCTTGCAATATTCATTCCTCGATACCGTGAACATGGTAATACCCATGTATAAATTGAGAAGCGTAGGAGGTTTATTATACCTAACTGGGGCCATCGTAATGGTGTATAATCTGCGTAAAACCATGAAAGCAGGATCTTTCCTAGCGGAGGAAGAAACCGAAGCGCCTGCGTTGGTTAAGCACGAAAAACATGCCGGTGAACATTGGCACCGCGTTATAGAGCGCAAACCCATACAAATGCTGGTTTTTAGTTTAATTGTAGTTGCCCTGGGAGGCGTAATTGAAATGATTCCCACCTTTTTGGTGAAAACCAATGTACCTACCATCTCTGCCGTTAAACCTTATTCCCCATTAGAATTACACGGTCGCGATATCTATGTAGCAGAAGGCTGTTATACCTGCCACTCACAAATGGTACGCCCCTTCCGAGACGAAGTAAAGCGCTATGGCGAATATTCCAAGGCGGGTGAGTTTGTATACGATCACCCCTTCCAATGGGGAAGTAAACGTACGGGTCCAGATTTGGCTCGCGTAGGTGGAAAATACAATCATGCATGGCATTTTAATCACATGTACGAACCTACTTCTACGAGTCCGGGTTCCATCATGCCCCGCTATCCATGGCTTTATACGCAAGGTATCGACATTATGCGTACGCCTAAGATGATCCGCGCCATGCAGACCTTCGACATACCCTACGAGGCCGGATATGCCAATAAAGCCAATGCCGATTTAGAAAAGCAAGCCAAAGAAATTTCCGCCGAATTGATGAAAGACAAAGGCATTCAGCAAATAGTAGAAATGGAAGGCATTAAGAGCTTAGAATATTCGAAAATTGTGGCCTTGGTGGCCTACCTGCAACGTATCGGTACCGATATCAAAAACATGCCCGAAAAAGACCGTCCCGAACACTAAAAAAGAAGCCATGAAATTCATTCACTATTTAAAAAACATCGACGACGTAACCTGGTACCCCATCATTACGTTCGTTTTATTCGGACTGTTCTTCCTACTCGTAATGGTATGGGTAGTAGGCGCCCGTAAATCATATATCGATCAAGCAAAACAAATTCCCCTAAATGACTGAGCCGTTATGAAAACTAATTGTATCAAACCCCTAACTCTTTTATTGTCAATGGCCTTATTGCTGCCCCTATGGTCTCAAGACGCTGCCGCCGAGGTCGTAAAATCCCCTGCAAGTTCCAGCAGCAGCATGGCAAGCTATTTGCCGTGGATATTATTGGTAACCGCTATCGCCTTGGCCATTGTGATCCTATTTATGGGTGCATTACTCTCGCGAGTGGCCATTCTCAAAGCAAAAAATGCCGTAAAAGTAACCAGTCTTTTGGCATTGGCCTTCTGGGGGAAGTCGCTTCAAGCCGCTGCCACTGCCGAAGGTTCTGTGTTTTTCACAGGTACTGTTCTAAACTACGTGCTTTTGGGAGTGATTTTCTTCGAGGTCCTTATTATTCTGTATTTCGCCAATTGGCTTAAAGCAGTGATACTTCCCCCGAGAGAAAAAAGGCCCTCACGCGTTTCGGCATTGGCCCAATGGTGGGATAAAGCCAATAAATCGGTGGCAATTGAAGACGAAAAAGACGTACAGCTCGATCATGATTACGACGGCATTAAAGAGCTCGACAATGCCTTGCCGCCATGGTGGGTGTACGGATTTTATTTGACCATTATTTTCTCGGGAATTTATGTTTGGCGCTATCACATCAGTGGAACAGCCCCCCTGCAGGTGCAGGAATTAAAAATTGCCATTGCCGAGGCTGAAATCCGTCAGGCAGAATACGACAAGAAAAACGCCAATAAAATAGATGAAAATTCGATTGAATATAAAGAAGATGCAACTCTTTTAGCCAATGGTAAGGCCTTGTTTGCCAAAAATTGTGTGGCATGTCACGGACCAGAGGCCGGAGGTGGAACCGGTCCGAATTTGACCGATAACTACTGGAAACACGGTGGAAGTATTAAAAATATTTTCAAAACCATACGCTACGGAGTGCCCGATATGGGTATGATTGCATGGGGAGATATTCTAACACCGGTAGAAATGGCCTCTTTATCTACCTATGTAAAATCCTTGAAGGGTACGAAACCGGCAGATGCCAAAGAGCCAGAAGGAAACTTAGAAGAAGAGGGAAGTGGTGAAAGTGAAAGTGCGGAAGGAGCCACCGAGGCCGCTCCTGTAGTAGCCTCATCGTTGTAAGGTCATGGATTCAAACGACGAGTTGTATAGAGATCGTGTTTCCACGATCGATGAAAAAGGAAAGCGTAAGTGGGTTTATGCATACAAGCCATCCGGGCGTTTTTACGACGCCCGGTCCTGGCTTACGGTTGTGTATTTACTCGTTTTTTTTGGGTTGCCCCTCATAAAATATAAAGGCGAACCTTTTATGTTGCTCAATATCATTGAACGTAAGTTCGTGGTTTTTGGCTTCGTTTTTTGGTCGCAGGATTTCTTTTTATTTGGACTCACCATGATACTGTTTGTGGTGTTCATAATCGTATTTACGGTAGCTTTTGGTCGACTTTTCTGCGGTTGGGCTTGTCCGCAAACCATTTTTATGGAAATGGTGTTTCGCCGTATTGAATTTTGGATAGAAGGAGATGCCCCTAAGCAAAAAGCCTTAGATGCCAAGCCTTGGAATTTTGAGAAAATTAGAAAAAGAGGATTAAAGTACATTGTATTTTATGCATTGGCCTTTTTAATAGGGAATACGTTTCTTTCATATATCATTGGGTTTGATGAAGTGGTGAAAATTGCCACTGAGCCAATTTCTATGCATCAAGGCGGATTCTTTGCCATGGTACTTTTTTCGGCGGTTTTCTTCTTCGTCTATCTTTGGTTCCGCGAACAAGTATGTACCGTAGTTTGTCCGTATGGCCGCTTGCAAGGCGTATTGATGGATCGCCACTCTGTGGTGGTAGCGTACGATTATGTTCGAGGCGAGCCCAGAGAAAAATTGAGAAAAAATCAAGAACGAGAAGGCGGCGATTGTATCGATTGTTTGCAGTGTGTGCATGTATGTCCTACCGGTATCGATATCCGCAACGGCACCCAATTGGAATGCGTTCATTGTACCGCTTGTATCGATGCGTGCGATAATATCATGGAGCGCATCAATAAGCCCAAAGGACTTATTCGATATGCATCTGAAGCCACAATTGCAGACAATAAGCCTTATACGATTACAACTAGGTTGAAAGCCTATATCGCATTATTAATTGCGCTATTGGCCATTTGGCTGGTGATACTCACTACCCGTTCAACGGTAGAAATTCAGGTACGCAAAACACCGGGTAAATTGTATTACGAAACCAACGACGGTAGATACATGAACATGTATAACGTAATGCTCATTAACAAAAGCCACAACGATTTTGATTCGCTTTATTTGAAAATACAAGGCGAAAAGTACGAATTGCAATGGGTAGATCAGAGTTTTTACCGCAAATTGAACAAAGAAAGCATCGCAAAGAGCACCTGTTTTGTGAAAATCAATAAAGATTTAATCACCGAACGAAAAGACAATTTGATAATTGAACTCTATAATGGGGAACATTTATTAGAAACTGAAAAAACTACGTTTTTAGCACCAATAAGTAAAAAATGATGAACTGGGGAAAATCTATATTTTGGGTATTTGTGGCATTTGCCACAGGTATCGGATACTTGGTATATCGCGCCACACAAACGCAGTTTGAGTTGGTAGAAGACGATTACTACGAACAAGAGCTGTCTTTTCAAGATCAAATTAACCAAGCCCAAAGGGCCATTGATCAACATTTGACAGTTAAAAGTTGGCGGGGATCGGAAGCAGCCATAATACAAATTGAAGGTGCGGAAGGCCCGGTAAGTGGGGGTAAGGTTTGGTTTTATGATGCTCAGAATCGCAGCAACGATCGCAGGTTTGAGTTGCAACAAAGCGATTCTGCCCAATGGGAAATCCCCTTGTCAGACTTGGCCCAATCGGCCCTGCAAAATGCCACCTACGAGTTAAAATGTCAATGGTATATGCAAGGCGATACCTTTAGGGGCACCGCACATTGGAATTAAGATGGATGGATCGGCATTTTTTACCGGTGCGCTATTAGGGTTGGCAGGGAGCCTGCACTGCGTAGGTATGTGCGGACCCCTTATGTTGCTGTTGCCAACGGGAAAAACCTGGCAAAATACCCTGCAAACCCAGGGTTTATATCATTTAGGTCGCACCGCAACCTATGTGGTTTTGGGTGCATTTGCCGGCTTGATCTTCATATGGATTGATATCAGAGCATTCGAACAGCAGTTTTCAATAGGCTTGGGTTTGGCTTTTTTAGGCTTGTGGATCTATGATTTCTGGGGAAGAAAAAAAGGCGCCTCATCACCCTTGCAAAACTGGGTGAATCGGGCATTTGGGAAAGCCATTGCCCGGCACGAGTCTTGGGGATGGATGCTCGGCGGGCTGTTAAACGGTTTATTGCCTTGTGGTTTGGTTTACGGCGCTTTATTGGCCTCTTTAAGTACCGGAACCACTACAGGTCCTGTTTGGTTTATGGCCGGTTTTGGACTGTCAACCGCACCGGCACTCATCGGCATCAGTTTGAGCAAGTCAATCCTTGTAAGAAAAATCAGTCCATGGCTTCGCAAGGCTTTGCCATTTTGGTTACTTATCATGGCGATTTTGTTCTTGTTAAGAGGGGCCAATTTGGGCATCCCTTTTTTGAGTCCCAAATTCAATCAAAACCCCATAGAGGGAGCGGCTCCCAAGTGTTGTCACTAAGAAAAAGATAATGTAAAAAGAGTTCGTTTTTTTTTCTAACTTTGGAGTACCCCACTTATTCTGAGTTAGCTATGAGTTTTAATCACAAATCCGTTGATTGTCACAATTGCACAAAACGTTTTACCTCTGTATTTTGCAAAGCAGAAAACGACACTATCGATTCTGTAAACGATAGCAAAGTATGCACGCCCTACAAGAAGGGAAATTACATTTTTCACGAAGGAATGCGTCCGCAGGGCGTTTATTGCGTCAATTATGGCAAAATAAAACTGTCGAAATTAGGTGAAGACGGCAAAGAACAAATCTTAAGATTGGTCAAACCTGGCGATTTATTGGGTTATCGTTCTCTCTTGGGGGAAGGCAATTATAACGCCTCGGCTGTTGTAATGGAAGATTCCGGTGTGTGTTTTATTCCCAAAGATCTTTTTATGGGCGTATTGCAACGCGATGGCGTGCTTTCTATGGAAATGATGAAGTTGCTTTCGCAGGATTTAAAACATGCCGAGCAGAGCATTACCCATTTAGCGCAAAAACCAGTGAGGGAAAGATTAGCAGAAGCGTTGCTTTTCATGAAGGAAACTTATGGGTATTTACCCGATGGCAAAACCATAGATTTGAGAATCACCCGCGAAGAAATTGCCAACTTGGTGGGCACCGCCAC
This sequence comes from Bacteroidia bacterium, assembly GCA_965659745.1. GTDB lineage: Bacteria > Bacteroidota > Bacteroidia > NS11-12g > UBA955 > VMCP01. The sequence continues at coordinate 1,223 of CBFHXF010000062.1, read as the reverse complement.
CGAAACGGCCATTCGCCTATTATCGGATTTGAAAAACGAAGGAGTCATATCTTTAGAAGGAAAGAAAATCCAAATTGCCGATGTAAATCGACTTATAAAAATTGCCAATATTGAGGATTGATATCCTGCAATTTTTAGAAGGTTCAGACTTTTTTTAATGTTTAAACGTTGGATTTGTCCCAATTCAATAATCTTAGGTAGGTAGAGTCCTATCTAACTTAAAATATGATTTTTAATGGCTCGTTAAACGGTGCAAGTTTTTTTCGATCGTAACTCTAGATGTCAAATATTCAGTTGTAATATCTGCTGCTGATTTTCTTGCTCTTTGGTAAAAGATTCAGAGCCTACCGCTATGAATTCCGTATTAAAAAAATGAACCCCTAGTTCGTTTATTAATCCACGAATCTTTTGAATGATATTGCCCAGTCAAGTGGGACTCCAGTTGGCGCTGATGCCGACACTGACACCCCGATTCGCCAATCTTTGAAACAATTCTGTGTTTTTGGCAAACGTTTTTACCTCGTTGGTGTGATGAAAGAAAACCTGATAGCCTTCCAGATGTAAATCCCATAATTCCTCTTTAAATCGGCCATAATTGAGGTCAGTATCGGGGAGTATATGCAGCTTCTTTTGTGTGTTTTCCGAAATATCGGATAATGTGTGACTGATCTTTTGGTGTGCTTTTAAACTAACAAAATGAAATACGTGCACACCAGGATTCGAATTGAGCCACTCTTGGAAAACAATAGGGGTTTGTTCTAGTTGGATGTTATTCGGAAGTCCAAGGTGATGTGTTTTATGCGGCTGATGGAGTCTGAAATTATCGTATTGCGCCATGAAGTTTTCCCAATACCCACCCGCATCGTGTTCGGGAATATTCCGCATTAAATGAAAGGTGTTCTCTAAAAAGTGATTTAAGCTCATATTCGTGTAATACCTTACTAAGTAAAGGTAGCGTAAATTTAGGTATTAACTGTTTCCTTAATGTTACGTTCGTCGATTATGAGAACAAAGAGACAGAATATGACTCCGATAATTATGAAATGTTATAAAAAATTGGGTTTTGAACACCCAATTTATAAAGTCATTTTCTTCGGAAAATTCCGAAACAACAAGGACTAAATACCTGAATCTTTGCTTTTACTCAAGAGCCAATATCCCATCACGGCGGCAGTAATACTGGCAATGATGATGCTTAATTTGGCCATGTCGATTAATTCACG
>CBFHXF010000061.1:0-11085 GCA_965659745.1 Bacteroidia bacterium | reverse complement strand
TACAATATCGGGTAGGTATTTACGAACATTAACAATGGGAGGTTGTTCATTCACCGATACGTTTAACACAGAAGTCAAACCCTCTCATACGGCGATATCGTCAAACATATTCGAAATTTGCAAGGATAGTTCATATACTTTAAATAGTTTAATCTCACCTGCGAGATGGTATGTTGACGGTATTTTCCAAAGTAGTAGTCTTGAATATAATATAATCGCTAACAAAGCTCAAGATATTGTATTGTTTACGATCAAAGATTGCGAGCAATATGATACGATACGCATCATACCCGTTTATTGCGGTCAACCTTCGACAATATATATTCCAAATGCTTTTACCCCAAATAGCATGGGCTTAAATGATACGTTTTATTATGTGGGTAAGGGTTGGGAACTTCAAAGTATGAAAATATACAATCGATGGGGACAAAAGCTATTTGATGCCCCCATGGCATGGAATGGTGAGTATTTGCAAAAAGAAGCCCCTGATGGTATATATATTTACACAATGGAATTCAAGCACATTCAAACAAATGAAGCGCGTTTCATCAAGGGTGTGGTAAATTTACTGCGGTAATAGGTGATTGAATTAAAATGTTTATCATATCCTACTGTAAGCTCCCCCAAAAAGAGTACGTTTAAAAATGGTCAAAACCTGCACTCCCCTTAAACCCACGGTTAAACCCGTGGGACAAAAGAATCTACTTGACCCTCAGTTTTAACTGTGGGCCAAAAGAGAGTGTGTTAACCAAGGGAACCGCAGAACCCCTTTTAACCCGCAAAATACCCTGTCGATTTACCCCTTCCCTCTTTGGTGATGATTCCTTTTAAAACCAATTCAGCCAAAGATTTCTTTACTGTTGGCAAAGCCATGTCAAGTTTCTTAGCTATGTCGCTAGACCCACATCCTGCATGGTTTTGAATAAAGAATGAAATGCGCTTCTCTCGTTGTGAAAGGGGCTGTTCTATTTTGCTTTCTTCTAACTTAGCCAGTAACTGCTCCTGTATATTCACCAAACAACTAATAAAAAAAGTTAGCCAGTCCGTAACATTTTCACCTGGTCTGTTTCGCTGCGTTTGCATGAGCACTTGGTAATATTCCGATTTTCTACTTTCAATCTCATGCTCAAAACTGACATATTGAATCCATGAATACCCATTTTTCAAAAGCAGTAGACTACCAAGTAATCTGCTTAATCGACCATTGCCATCCTGAAATGGATGGATGCTTAAAAATTCATACACAAACAAAGCTGCCTTAATCAAAGTAATTGTTTCCTTGTCTGAATGATACCATTCAAACAATTGCCTCATGGCATCCTGTGTTTCTAGTCCCGGTTCAGCAGTTCTAAATACAATTTGCTTTGTACCATCAGCCAAATGCGCTTCTACGGCATTACTCACTTGTTTGTAGGTTCCTCTATGCCAGGCATCTTTATCCCCATGCAGCATCAATATTTTATGTAAGTTTTTTATTTGACTTTCGGATATATCAATGGATTCATAGTTCTCAGCGATAGTATCTAAGGCTTCAAAATAACCGATTACTTCTTGCTCGTCTCTTTCTTCTAATTTAGAAATAGACAATTTTTCAATCAAAACGGCAACCTCATCATCCGTCATTTTTGAGCCCTCAATCCTGGTTGAAGCGCCTACACTTCTAACTGTGGCAATGGATTTTAATTGTTTCAATGATGCGCCTTCACGCTTTTCAATTGTTGACCAGGAAGCATCAAATCTGTCTATTTTACTTAATTCCGTCATGAGTTTCATGCCCAAATCAAGCTTCAATGTATGTATTAGAAAACCCATAAAAATATACGTATTTATTCGCAAATATACGAAAAAACATCCAATTCAAACAAATAAAATATCCGTATTTATCCGTAAATATCCGAATGTAGATATGTATTTTTAGTGCCACATCAAAAATAATTGTGACTCATTTACTGGAAAAATAGACTTACGAGAGAAATCGGGGTAGTCTATTCTGTTGTGTAAGCTCCCTCAAAAAGAGTACGTTTTAAAAATGGTCAAAACCTACACTCCCTGTTGTCCCACGGTTAAAACCGTGGGACAAAAAACTATGGGCAAAAACCGTGGGACAACAGAATCTACTTGACCCACAGTTTTAACTGTGGGTCATCAAGTGCACTTATAACTTCGGAAAAACAAGGGTAAAGGTGGTTCCTATATTTTCTTGGGAAGCAAAGTCAATCTGACCTCCAAACTGCTCCACGATTTTCTTAGAAATGGCCAAGCCCAATCCCATGCCGCTATTCTTAGTGGAGAAATTTGGACTGAAAATTTTATCGTTCAATTCTGTTGGAATTCCTTTTCCGTTGTCGGTAACCGTAACGGTAAATATAGCTTGTCTTACCTCAACGTTAACCCGTACTTGTGCTTGCCGGTCTTCGGGGATTGCCTGTATGGCATTTTTAAAAAGGTTGTTAAAGACGCGACCGAGCTGGTGCGGATCGGCCTGCATTTCGATGGTATCGTAGGGTATATTGCACTGTATGGTATAGCCCATTTCACGCTCCATTAATGCCACCGCATCTTGCAATACCTCTACAAAATTGGTGATTTGCATTTTGGGTTCGGGCATCTTGGCAAAGGATGAAAATTCCTCTGCCATGGAACTCAAACTGTCTATTTGACGGATGAGCAATTGTATGGTTTTCTTCGTTTTTTCTTGAATATTATCGTCTTTGCGACTCATGGCGTATTCCAAATGTTGTAGAGATAGTCGCATGGGTGTTAACGGATTCTTGATTTCGTGAGCCACTTGTTTGGCCATTTCCCGCCAAGCACCTTGGCGTTCTACCTCGGCTAATTTGTTCAAACTTACGTCGAGGGCATCGATCATTTTATTGTATTCTGATACCAACAAGCCTACTTCATCGTTGCGATTCCAAAGGATGGGTTCGTTACGAACCCCCAATTTCATCCTTGATATTTCGTCGCGAATCAATAATAAAGGTTGGGTAATACGGGTAGAAATAATTTGTGTAATGATGTAAACGAGCGCAAACAAAATCACAAAAATATTCACCACCGTTACCATATAGCTCGAAATTTGTCGGTATAAATCTACGCGATTCGAGTAATAAGGCAGATTTACAAAGCCTCTCACATTCAAATTATTATCGTTAATGATAGAATAGGCTGAAATGTATTGCAATTCTGAAATTTGTTCATTCAGAACAAAGGTACTGGAGGCCGAATTCCTGAATTGTTGAAACGCAATGGGATTCATATAAATAGAACGGTATTGCTCTTTGAACAAACGGGGATTGGTAGAAACAATGAGCTGACCGAAGGCATCGTAGATGCTGATATCGGTTTGATACGATTCGGCCATGTCGTAAATCAATCCTACCTCGTATTGATTTACCAGGGCATCGAGATTACTCTGTCCGGAAATTCTATTCGCAATTTGATTTACCTTGGCAAGCAATTCTTCCTGCTGACGTTCCGAATTGTTAAGTGTGAAATAGTTTATGGTCGTATAAAGTACAATTCCAAATATGGAAAACAAAAGCCAAATGATATACACCTGCAGCCGTCTGCTGATGAACCACGATTCGCGCAAGAAACGTTCAGAGAACAGCATATTCGCCCCAGAACTTTGCTGACGTTGCCAATGTTTGGGATTTACCTTTAGTTTCAGGCGTTCCTCGAGCCAAATCCATGAATAAAACAGCACTGTAAAAAAGATTCCCCCGAAAAGAAAAAGGGTAAATTGTATGGAGCTGACCACCCAACTGTCTTTAGCACGGCTTACCACGATGAGATTCCCGTAGAAATCTTCTCGTATGATATGGTGATAATTGGGCTCGGAATACTGCATTTGGGAATTGGCATTCACGGGCCAGTTGAGCGTGAGCGGATAGTTGTATTCGCCGTAGTGCTTGGAGAGGGTTTTGCCGCTGTAGACGGCATAGGAATATCGGTTTCGATTTAAAATTTCGCGTGCCGGACTGTTATTGAGGGCATCGGTTAATCGACCTTTAGACTGCGCCGAAGAGGGCGAAACCAAAATGAAATAGGTGGCTTGGAGGGCGGAATCGTTAAAAACGGAGAACTTACCAATATAAGATCCCGACAATCGGCGTTCGTTTACTAAGTAGAATTGTTTGGTTACTTGTATGCCGCCATCGCTGAAATAAAGGGCGTTTAAACTTCCGAAATCGGCCGATTTATTGCTGCTTATGCAGGTACCCTCGGTGTTATAGCCAAAAATTGAAACGTCAAAATTATCGAGGAGGCTGCTGAAATATTGTTGTTGGATGGTGTTTTCAAATTCTTCTGCTTTGGTTTCTTGAAATCCTAAAGAAACGAAAATGGGCAAGTCTTTATTGAGTCCGCTTTCTGCATCGCTTAATTGCACTTTAACGTCAGAATCGGGCTCTATCATTAATGAGGATGCGAAAAAATCGCGCTGAGATAATTCTTCGGTCTGAAGTTGATTATTCACCCATAGGCTCACGAGTAAACAAGGCACCAGAATTTCGGTAAACCAACGCAGCAAGGGCAAATTGAATAATTTTAGATGCAGTCGCAATAAAATCAAACTCAAAAAAACCGCCGTAAAAATCCACGTATGCGGATAGCAATATTTAGCCGCAGCCGCTATAAGGAGTGATACCGATAACCAAGCGCCCCATAGTTCGTGTGGAACCGGTTGGTATTCGCTTTGTTTTTGCAAGAAATGCACGATCGACAGCACGGAAGCGAATAACAAGGCAATCAATCCTACCGCCATTACCGAAGTGAATGTAATTAATAGAAGCTCGGTAAATCGGAAATGGATGTCGGTATTATCTACCAGGAATCCTGCAAAATGAAAGGCAAAAAGGGTAATAAGGGTAGCGAATGCCCATAGAACGGAACGCCCTATCAAGCGGGTAAAATTGGTGCAATTCGCAAAAAAATGTTTAAGGATGTTTAGCAAAAATCGCAAAACCCAAAGAAATATGAAGAACCAAATGGTGGTACTCGCTAAATTATGCAGGTAGGAATTATAAAAAAACAGCTTTTGAGAGAAAATCTGCCAATGCGTCAACGACGACATAATAAGGCTCGATTGCTCTAAAAACGCAAATGCGGCCCATAACAAAAGGTTGGTCCAGGCCCATAAACGGGTGGCGTGTTCGATTCCCCAGAGATAAATTCCCAAGCTTAATAAAACCATGCCGATAATCAGAAGTACATCGGGCATTTCTTCGGTTTTATAGTCAAAAAGTACGAGGTAAAAAGGACTCGGCTTTATCCATGCACCGGTGAGGTTTAGGGGTAGCGAATTTTCTACAGGAACGCTTCCTAAAAATAAATCTAATGGGGGATTGAATGCTTCATTACTGGTGATTTCCGGAAAGGAAAGTCCGAATAAATTATAACCAATGATAAGGGAACGGGTGCCGCGATTGCGATTCCAAACGGCTAAATAAACGCCGTTTTGTTCTATTAGTTCGAAAGAATTTTCGCGTACCACTTGAAGTTGAAAATCTTGCGAATTCCATACTTGTGGCACTCCTTTTTCGAATTTAAATCCCACCAATCCGAGTGAATCGCAGTACCGCACAAAATCATCGGGATTGGCCTCAAAAAGGAAGTCCTCTTTTTCGGCCAGGAGTGCGTTAATACGGGCCACATTGGCTTCGGCCTCTGCAATAATATTTTGCGCTTTTTGCGAAATATTTTTTGGATTCTGAAATCGAATCGTCGCCCCGACTGCGATGAGTAGTATTCCCAAAAGGGCCAACCATATGCCGGGTTTGCGCCACATTTTAGAGGTATTTATGCGGTATTAAATAATGTTGCACGTAATCGGTTATGGCCTCTTCGAAATTCCAAAAATCATGGATATAACCCGCTTCTTTGATGCGTTGCATCGACGCCTGGGTGTAATATTGGTAATTATCGCGAATGTCTTCGGGCATTTCAATAAAATCGATGGCCTCAGGTGCATTTAGGGCTTTGAACACCCCTTGCGCCAATTGTAAAAACGTGTGCGAATGTCCGGAACCCAAATTATAGATACCCGAATTTTTGCGATTTTCCATAAAATGCATCAGCACCTGCAATACATCTTTGATATATACAAAATCGCGACGTTGCGCGCCGTTTTCATAATCGCTGCGGTAACTTTTGAATAGGCGCATGCGACCGCTTTCTTTTATTTGGTGGAAGGCATGGAACACCACCGATGCCATCCGGTCTTTGTGGTATTCGTTAGCGCCGAAAACGTTAAAGAACTTAAATCCTGCCCAAAACGGAGGGGTTTGGGTTTGTTCGGAAATCCATAAATCTACCTCTTGCTTGCTGTTGCCATACGGATTCATGGGTTGTAAGGAGGTCCGCTTTTGTGGATCGTCGTCAAAGCCGTTATCGCCATTTCCATAAGTAGCCGCAGAAGATGCGTATATAAAAGGTATGGAATACTGGGTACACATGCGCCACAATTCTTTGGTGTAGTTCACATTCAGATCTTGCAGCACTTGTAAATCGAATTCGTTGGTTTTGGTGCGGGCACCGATATGAAATATAAATTGAATGTCGCGGGCATGCTTGGGCACCCATTCTAAGAATTCGGTGCGTGATATGCGGTGTAGGATATTTTTATCTTCTAAGTTGGGAAGTTTTTCGGTTTTATTGAAATCATCAACGGCCACAATTTGTCCGTAGCCATTTCTCAATAGTTCGCCTATCAGAGCAGAACCGATAAAACCAAGGGCACCTGTTACGATTATCACGAAACAAAAATAAAGAAAATAAACGGGGAACGGTTTTAATGCCTATTAAGTAGGCGAATATCGTTCGCGGGTTATGATTTTTTGGAATTCGCGGAGCACCACGGCTTTGGCTAAATTTTCATCAGAATCGCCTCCTAGGGCTTTCACAAATCGGTATTGCTTTTCGGTAAGATCGACTCGATATACAATTTTCATCCAATTGCCGGCGTTCCGGCTGCGGATGTTTGCGATGCCTGCGCTCAACTCTGCGAGTAAAGCATCCCAAGAGAATAAATCGGCTGAAAATTCGAAACCGGCCAAACCGAAATCTTTTTCGATTTGTGCTTTTACGGCCTGCAATCGCGTGGGTTCGGCCATGAGCGCTTGAAATTCTTGCAAATCCGTGGCGGACATCGTTCAAAGGTATTGTAAATATTTCAATCCCTGCCCTCCCGATGCTTGGCTTATTCGGGAAATTTGTGGAAATTTGTCGGCTATGGAATTAAAAGACGTTGTTTCGGTAACCGGATTGCCCGGATTGCATAAAATTTTAGGACAGAATAAGAACGGTTTGGTTTTGGAAGCGCTTGCCGATGGCAAAAAATTCTCTACCAATTTGCGTCAGCGTGTGAGCATTTTGTCGGATATTTCTATGTTTACCGACGAAGGTGAAGTGAAATTGGCGCAAGTAATTCATCAGATTAAGCAGTTGGAAGACGGCGGTACTGAAATTCCAAATGGCAAAATCGACAACGACGAAGCCAAGAGCTTTATGGCTCAGGTTCTTCCTAATTACGACCGTGAGCGCGTGTATCCGAGCGACATGAAAAAATTGTTTGCGTGGTACCATTTGGTAAAAGCACAATTGGATTTTGAATCGTTATTGAAGGTAGAAGAAGAAGGCGCGGAAGAAGGAAAAGCGGTAAAAGCGGCCGATAAAATGGATAAGCCTAAAGGCGCTCCCACCAAAACTAAAGTAGCTACCAAAACCGCCGGCGGAGCCAAAAGCAAGCCTTCAGCTCCCCGCAAAATGGGAAGTTAATAATGCGGAAATCTTATGTTCCCGAGGATTTGGTTATCAATAAAGCCGAAGACCTCAAAGCCTTATACGATACCTTATTACAAACGGAGGTAGCTTCTGAAGCCGATTTGCGTGACTTTTTATTGGATGTAAGCGACTTAGAAAGTTTTATTTCTGAGGATATGGCATGGCGGTATATCCGCATGACCTGCGATACACAGAATAAGGACCACGAGAATGCGTATTTGCAATTTGTGCAACACATTCAGCCCGAATTGGCCCCCTTAGAAGACCAACTCAATCAAAAAATAGTGGGCATTCCGTATTGGGAGTCGCTATTAAAGGAAGCGTCCTTTGCCATTTATTACCGCTCTTTGAAAAGTGCGGTAGAATTGTTCCGGGAGGAAAACATTGCCCTTCAAGCCGAAGTAAGCACCTTGGCCCAAGAATATTCTGCGGCTCAAGGCGCCATGAGTATCGAGTGGGAAGGCAAAGAAATAACCCTACAACAGGCCTCTAATTTATTGTTGGAAACCGATCCGGAGATTAGAAAAAAGGCATGGCTATTGATTCAAGAACGCCGGCAGCAAGACACCGAAAAACTAGATGCCCTTTTCACAAAGATGATTGGATTGCGGCATCAAATTGCGTTGAATGCGGGATTTGAAAATTACCGCGATTATATGTTTGTGGCTTTAGGTCGCTTTGACTATACCGCTCAGGACTGTAAAGATTTCCATACTTCTATTGAAAAAAACGCAATTCCATTGTTGAAGGACGTGCATCTTTTGCGTAAATCGCAAATGAAAACGGAAGTTTTGCATCCGTGGGACTTACAAGTCGATCCCTTGCAGCGCAAACCATTGAAGCCTTTTGAAACGGGTGAGGAATTGCGCGATAAAGGAATTGCCGTTTTGGCCGATTTGGATCCGTTCTTCGCGCAATGCCTTCAAACGATGAAGGAAAAATCGCTTTTGGATTTGAGCAGTCGTGTAGGTAAAGCGCCCGGAGGATACAACTACCCTCTCGCCCGAACCAATATGCCGTTCATTTTCATGAATGCGACCTCAAACTTGCGCGATGTAGAGACTTTACTGCACGAAGCAGGACATGCGATACACAGTTTTCAAATGGCGCCTTTGCCATTGAATGCATTTAAAAATACGCCCAGCGAAGTGGCCGAATTGGCTTCTATGAGCATGGAATTGATTTCTATGTCGGCCTGGAACCATTATTTCAGCGAATCGGAAGCATGGAACCGCGCGAAAACCGAACAAATCGAAGGCGTTATCGGCACCTTGCCATGGATTGCCACTATTGATGCGTTTCAACATTGGATTTACGAAAATCCGACTCATGGTGCAGAAGAGCGCAAGGCGCAATGGAAGCATTTGTTGACGCGTTTTGGCACGGGCATGGTTGATCACGAGAGCTACGAGCATTTCTTAGACTATGCGTGGCAGCGCCAATTGCATTTATTTGAGGTGCCGTTTTATTATATAGAATACGGCATTGCCCAATTGGGCGCAATTGGTATTTGGAGAAATTATTTGGAGAAGAATGCTCAAGATTCGTTAGATGCCTATAAGGCATTTATGAAGTTGGGATATACCCGTTCCATGGGGGAAATTTATGAAACGGCTGGGGTGAAATTCGACTTTTCTGCCGCCTATGTAAAGGAGCTCATGGATTTTGTGGGTGTCGAATGGAGCAAGTCGGTGGAGTAGATTATCAATAACTTGAAACAAGTATATCAATAAAAAAGGCCCCGATAGAGGGCCTTTTTTAGTTCATACACTTTTTAATTATACCTTATATTATAGGTTACCTCTATTGGCTTGCTCACGCTCAATACTTTCGAAAAGGGCTTTGAAATTTCCTTTTCCGAAACTTTTGGCACCTTTGCGCTGGATAATTTCAAAAAACAAGGTCGGGCGGTCTTCTACGGGCTTGGTAAATATCTGCAACAAGTAACCGTCGGGATCGCGATCGATCAAGATGTTCAACTTTTTCAATTCTTCAAGAGGTTCGTCTATTTCACCCACACGATCGAGTACATCGTCGTAATAGGTTTCAGGCACGTATAAAAACTCGATACCTCTACGGCGCAATTCGCCAACAGTTTCGATGATATCATAGGTTTCGATGGCAATATGTTGCACCCCTGCCCCGCGATAGAAATCGAGGTATTCTTCGATTTGGGACTTCTTTTTGCCTTCGGCGGGCTCATTTATGGGGAATTTAATCCAGCCGTTACCATTGCTCACTACCTTGCTCATAAGGGCACTGTATTCGGTAGAAATGTCTTTATCGTCGAAGGTGAGCAACAGTTTGAAGCCCATTACGTCTTCATAGAACTGCACCCAATCGTTCATTTTACCGAGCTCCACATTACCCACACAGTGGTCAACGTGTTTCAAGCCCACTGGCGTAACCGACAACTTATGATTAGGGGCTTTGAAGCCGGGCAAGAAGATTCCGTTATAATTTTTACGTTCTACAAATTTATGAACGGTATCGCCATAGGTATAGATCCCAGAAATGATTACATAACCGTTTTCGTCTTCAAAACGGGTGGGTTCCATAAAGGGTTTCGCGCCGCGTTTGGTGGTTTCTTCAAAGCTTTGGGTGGCATCATCGACCCAGATGCTCAAAAATTTAACGCCATCACCGTGTTGTTGATGGTGTTGGGAAATTTCGCTATTGGGGTCTAAGGAAGTGGTGAGAACCAGTCTTATTTTCTCTTGTTGAAGCACATAGGAAGCGCGATCGCGCACTCCGGTTTCGGGACCTGCATAGGCCACGAGTTCGTAACCCCAAGCGGTTTGATAGTAGTAGGCAGACTGTTTGGCATTTCCCACATAAAATTCGATATGATCTGTACCGTTGAGGGGCAAGAAATCGACATGGGTAGTAGTAGATTCCATCACGTTTGTTTCCATGATGCAAAGGTAGTATTTAGAGTTGAGAGTTGAGAGGGTAGAGTTTAGAGCAGGGGCAGGGTTCACCCCTGCCCCAACAACAATCGCCCAATTAACCCCTGCCCCATAACAAATGCCCATTTCACCCCTGCCCCAAAATCGCCCGATCTAAATACCGCCGCAAATCTTCTCCCAACAGATCCAGACCTTTATACAGATTCTCGGCATAGGCCTCGGTGGGAATCAAACCGCCTTGTATTTTACTCGGATGGGCCACATATACCACCGCTTCCACCGAGCCGTTTTCCGTTTCAACCGTCATGGTTTTGCGCTCGTAATGTTGGCCACGCACCCCTTCGTGTTTGTCTAACTCCGCTACATCAGATTCCTGCATTTCATACAAAAT
>CBFHXF010000060.1:0-11160 GCA_965659745.1 Bacteroidia bacterium | reverse complement strand
TTGCCCTTTACCGCCCTGATGTATGTATTTGTGGCCCTTTCGCTGTCCGTTTTTATGCCGTTTCAGGGTGTTTCGACAGTCTTGTCTGCCATTTCAGAGTATATCATATCCTTTTTGTACACCGCGCTCAACGGGCAAAGCAAACTTCCCTTACCTTATTTATACGCCTTCGATTTTGGTTTTATCGACGCGCTTTTAGTCTCATTGGGGATCTATATTTTATGGCGCAGCGCCACCGGCATTCCTTCATTATCTATTTCTTGGGTAAGGTTTGCTGTTTTGTTGTGGTTCTTTTGGGGCGTGTTTCGGGTTCCCCAATTTTCATTTTCGGGGGAAGCCCAATCAGGCCTCAAACTTTCGCCTAACTCACTGCAGCTTCTGGGCAGGTTTTCGCAATCTCAAAATAAAGATACAGTTTACCTGAGGACAATAAAGCCAGAGCAGTTAGTGGATCGAGAGTGAAATGGACTCCGTATTAGGCCGACATTCTCGAGTTTTTGAAGGCCGATCTTTCGCTAATCCACAACATGAATACGGCAACACAAGCTCCCAAAACTATGGTGAAAATACGTTCCCAGCTGTCGAATCCAAAAGAGATACGCATGAGTAGGGTAGCCAGCGTGCATTTTCTATGGCATAAAACGCCCATAATAATAGTAATACGAGTATAAATCCAGATAGGTCTTTAATGAGATCGCTTTGGATAATAGGAATTTCACCTTGCATCATTTTGCCGATATCTTTGAAACTATTTCGCAAGAGTATCAATGCCATAATTTCCAGTTGTTTGGCAACGGATTTCGTATAGCTTTTCCTAAGATAATAAATGAGTAAATAGACTTCGTATATGAGCAAAATGCTAAAAGGGGAAAATAAGGATGCGAAGGGGTGTCCAAATAAATTCTCGGGGAAATATTGACCTGAAATCAAACCGAATTGAATGGCCATTATCAGGGCAAAGTGCACAATAAAAAGACCGATACCGAAATACGTAATGAATATTTCAAAGCGATGTTTGAATTTTTCGGAGAACATGAATTATCTAAACAATTGAAAATGAATAAATTTCGTAGAAGGTTTGTTTAGTAGTAAGGGTGACACGTTTAAAATAAAGTACCTTTGTAACATGCAGTGGGTACAGCTTGAAGTTAGTAATCGCGTGGCAACGGTGGTGATGTCGCGCATCGACAAAAGAAATGCGTTTAATCCGGAATTGGTTGCCGAATTATTTGAGGTTATTCAATCCTTGAACCAGCGCGATGACGTAAAAATCATCCTGATAAAATCGGCCGCAGCGGCCTTTTCTGCCGGAGCCGATTTGGCATATATTCAAAAGTTGGGCAGTTTTACCCATGAAGAAAATGTAGCCGATTCACGCAACTTGAAAAACCTTTTCGAAGCCATATACCAGTCGCCTAAAATTACCATTACCCAGGTAGAAGGGCCTGCATTGGCCGGAGGTTGTGGCTTGGCTAGCATCAGTGATTTCTGTTTTGCCACCCCAGAGTCGACTTTTGGTTACACAGAAGCCCGAATTGGATTCGTTCCCGCTTTGGTGATGGTTTATTTACGTCATAAATTGCCTATGAACACGTGCAACGAATGGTTATTAACTGCCGGCGTGTTTAGCGCAAATAAAGCATTTGAAGACGGTCTTATATATAAGGTATCTGAAAACATAGAAGTAGAAGTGAATGCGTTTATGGATAATTTATTGAAAGGCGTAAGTTTAGAATCGGTAAGTCGCACCAAAATGATGTTGCGTAACTTGCCGTATAATCATGAGGAAGCCTTAGAGTTTGCGGCTCAGCAAAATGCCTTGGCACGAAAAACGGAAGATTGTGTAAAAGGAATAGATCATTTCTTAAGAAAGGAAAAATTGGAATGGTAAGATTGGTAGATACGCACAATCATTTATATGCAGATGCTTTTGATGAGGACAGGCTTGAGGCAATTTCCCGCAGTATAAATGCAGGAGTTGATCGGGTGTTACTGCCTAATATCGATGTGTCGAGTATCGATAAAATGCATGCTTTGGAAGATGCGTTTCCACAAAATCTGCGCTGTATGATGGGCTTACATCCTTGCGATGTGAAAGAAAGCTATCAGAAAGATTTAGCCCTTATGTACGAATGGTTTTCGAAAAGACAATATGTGGGAGTGGGCGAGGTAGGTATGGATTTATACTGGGATGCCACTACGAAACCACGGCAAGAAGACGCTTTGCGCATTCAAATTGAATGGGCTCGAGAATTTAACTTGCCGCTTAGTTTGCATACCCGAAATGCCACGCAAGAAGTGATTCAGATTTTGAAGCCCTATAAAGGGAAGGTCACCGGGGTGTTTCATTGTTTTTCAGAAAGTTTGGAGTTGGCCCAAGAAATTCTAAAATTGGGATTTAAATTGGGAATAGGAGGCGTGGTTACGTTCAAGAAGGCTGGAATTAGAGAGGTGGTGGCCCAATTGGGCATCAGGGATTTGGTTCTGGAAACAGACAGTCCGTATTTAGCCCCTACGCCCTACCGGGGAAAGCGCAACGAACCGGCTTATGTGCGCCTGATTGCCGACGAGGTGGCTCAATTAACCGGAAGAACTACTTTAGAAGTAGCCGAACAAACTACGCGTAACGCGGAAGCCATATTTGGGCTATAATTCCGAAAATGTGACAATTGTCACATCTTAAACCAATTTACTTCTTCATCTTTGGAAAATATGCGTATCAATAATGCGTGTTAATTCCTTAATTTTAAATATTTTAATATGAAGAAAGAAATACACCCCAACAATTGCTCGTGCTGCAATCACGAGGAAAACACCACCAATCGCCGCGATTTTTTGAAAACGGCAGGAACGGCTGGTTTTGGATTTGCATTCGGAACCTTGGCAGCGGGCAGTTTAGCCGGTTGCGGAACCAGCCCGGAAAAAATGTCTAATTCGGCAGCGGTTAAAAGCGGCAAAGCTCAAAAATTCACGATTTTACAAACGGCCGATATTCACGGTCAGCTTTTAGAACACGACGAATTCTTCTGGGAAAACGGTCGCGCCGTTTACAAGCGCAGAGGGGGTATGGCTACATTGAAAACCATGTTAGATACCCTTCGTAAAGAAAATCCGGGCAATACCTTATTGGTAGATGGCGGAGATTGCTTTCAGGGCAGTGGGGTAGCGGCGTTAACAGAAGGCCGTGCATTAGTTCCATTGATTAATAATATTGGATACGATTTGATGCTTCCGGGTAACTGGGAAGTGGTGTATGGCAAGGAAAACATGATGAAGGATCTTGGGGGCTATAATGCCGCTAAGGTGTGTGCCAATATGTATCATTCAGGAGAAGGATTTAATGGGCAGGACATGATTTTTCAGCCCTATTGGACCAAAATGGTGGCCGGTGTGAAAATTGGTTTTATAGGATTGAACGATCCTTTAACGCCGAAGCGTCAGTCGCCTGCTTATTCTGAGGGAATTCACTTTGGAAAGCCCGAAGAGAATGTAGCGCGATACGTAAAAATCTTACGTGAATATGAAAATTGTGCCATGGTATTCTTGGTAACCCATATGGGATTGACCCAGCAGGTAGATTTAGGAAATCAGGCCTTTGTGGAAGGAGTAGATTATATTTTGGGGGCAGATACACACGAACGCGTGCGTAAGCCCATCGAAACAAAATACACGAAGGTTACCGAGCCAGGGGCATTTGGTTCTTTTGTAGGTAAGTTAGATATCGTTGTAGAAGATGGTAAAATCAAAGATCATTACTACGAATTGATGGATGTAGATCCTACCCGCTATAAGCCCGATGCGGAAATGGCAGCTTTAGTCGACAAAACCTTTGAACCCTATAACAAGGAATTGAAAACGGTAATTGGGGTAACAAAGAGTACGTTAGTGCGCTATTTCGTGTTAGAAACTCCAATGGATAATGTGATTACCGACGCGGTTATGTGGAAGTTCAAGCCAGATGTGGCCCTTTCTAATGGATTTAGATTTTGTCCTCCCTTAGTAGCCTCGCCTGAAAAGCCCGCAGAAATCACCAACGACTTCTTATGGAGTATGCTGCCGGTAAACTCGCAAGCGCGCACCGGAAAAGTAAGCGGACAGAAAATTTGGAATTGGTTGGAAAAAGAATTGGAGAATGTATTCGCAAAAGATCCTGCTAAGCGTTTCGGTGGTTGGGTAGTGCGATTTGCAGGAATGCAAATCAATTTTACTTCCCAGAAACCCAAGGGAGAGCGATTGAATTGGGTGAAGATTAAAGGAGAAGCAATCGATAAAAACAAACAGTATTCTATTGTAGCATGTGAACGTGAGGGAGATCCGGAGGATGCTATTTGTCGCATGATGGGCGTAATTGATCCAGTAGATACAGGTGTGAATTTACACGATGCTATTCGTGAATATTTAGGTCAGCATTCGCCTATCGAGCCCAAAATAGAGGGTCGTGTGGAGTGTACCGATCAACCCGCCGATTTATTAAGTCAATTAGACGGTTACGACTACAAGTTTGTATAATACTTTGTAATTTCAGTCACAGTTTAATAGTTATATAAAGTAGATTTTTGCAAGCTATATGGAAATAATTGGATATTTAGGTGCCGTTTTGATGGGAATGTCACTCGGCCTCATAGGCGGCGGCGGCTCAATTCTTACGGTACCTATATTAGTGTACTTGTTCGGCGTTAACGCTGAATTGTCTACAGCTTACTCTTTGTTTATTGTAGGATTAACAAGCCTATTTGGGAGTTTTTCTCACATGCGAATGGGTAATATACATTGGAAAACAGCAATAGTTTTTGGTATTCCTTCAATCATAAGTGTTTACATAACCCGTCATTTTATCGTGCCGGCCATCCCAGATGTGTTGTTAACCACGCCTTTTAAATTGGATAAAGACATGGGAATTCTGGTGTTATTTGCCATAATTATGGTGTTGGCATCTTACAGCATGATTAAAAAGGGAAAGCCACAAGTAAAAACTGAGGGTGAAGAAATCTCATATAATTATCCATTGATATTAGTAGAAGGAGCAGTGGTAGGATTGGTAACGGGTTTGGTAGGAGCAGGCGGCGGATTTTTAATAATTCCTGCATTGGTAATTTTGGCTAAACTTCCTATGAAACAAGCCGTAGGAACTTCCTTGATTATCATTGCGTCTAAATCTTTGTTGGGATTCTTGGGGGATTTAGGTCGCGGTCAATTAATTGATTGGACCTTCTTGTTCATATTCTCTGCCATCGCAGTTGTAGGGATATTCCTAGGCGCTTTCTTGTCAAAGAAAATCAGTGGAGATAAATTAAAACCTGCCTTTGGATGGTTTGTTTTGGTAATGGGAATTTATATTATCATTAAGACTTTGCTTTAATTGAATGAGTTATGCTAGACGAAAAAGACACCTCGAAATTGGTTAAATCGATTAACTCGTTGTTAATCCTTTTAGTAGGCGTGATTATCGTGATGGTAGCGCTTGTTGTTTATATTACCGTTAAGCCTGATGCCAATTCAATCTCAGAGGAAGCCTTGGCAGAACAGTTGAAAAAAGATGAGGCGTCAACAGAGGTTGTAGTAAAATTAGATCCCCTAGATACGTCTACCGATTTGTGGCAGGCCCCTAGTGATGACAAAATACCCGCTGGAAAGGAAGGCGAAGAAATCAAATACGGTCGGGAATTAGTAGCCCACACCGCTGAATATTTCGGCCCCAACGGTTCTGTTAAACACCTCACTAATGGATTGAATTGTCAAAACTGTCATCTTGATGCCGGTACCAAACCTTGGGGGAATAATTATGGCTCTGTAGCCAGTACCTATCCTAAAATGCGTGGAAGAAGTGGTCAAGTAGAAGGTGTTTATAAGCGCATTGCTGATTGTTTTGAACGGTCATTAAATGGTGTAGCACCAGATTCTAATTCTCGTGAAATGAAAGCAATGAAGGCTTACATTGTGTGGTTGGGTAAAGATGTTATAAAGGGTGAAAAAGCTAAAGGTTCGGGTATTTATAATTTGGCCTTTTTAGATCGACCTCTAAATCCCGAAAATGGCAAAAAAGTCTACGAAGCGAAATGTCAAAGTTGTCACCAAGCCGACGGACAAGGGTTGCCCAATGCCGATAAAACGGCGTATATGTACCCTCCCTTGTGGGGCGATTTGAGTTATAATCAAGGGGCAGGTTTGTTTCGGATGTCGCGTTTCGCGGGTTATGTGAAGGCCAATATGCCTTTGGGGGCCAGCTATAGCAATCCGATGTTAACCGATGAGGAATCTTGGGATGTAGCGGCATTTGTAAATACCCAACGCCGTCCGGCGAAGGATTTGAGTAAAGATTGGCCCGATATTTCTAAAAAGAATTTTGACCACCCATTTGGTCCTTACTCAGACCCATTTTCAGAAGAACAGCATAAGTTTGGTCCGTATAAGCCCATCAAGGAGTTTTATGCGGAGAAGAAAAACAAATAATTGTCTATTGTTAATTGTCAATGGTTAATTGGGGAGTGAATTAAAATAAAAAAGAAACAATATAAAGTATGCATAATATGAAAGTAGAACAGATTTACACAGGATGTTTGGCGCAAGGAGCCTATTATTTAGAAAATAATGGAGAAGTTGCCATCATCGACCCACTACGTGAAGTTCAACCGTATCTTGATCGTGCAGAAAAGGACGGTGCTACTATTAAGTACATTTTCGAAACGCATTTCCATGCCGATTTCGTAAGTGGACATTTAGACTTGAGCAAAAAAACAGGAGCTCCCATAATTTTCGGACCCAATGCCAATCCAAGTTTTGAGTGTATCATAGCTGAAGATGGGCAAGAATTCAAATTGGGAAATGCTACCATACGCGTGATTCATACTCCCGGACATACCATGGAGAGTACCTGTTTTTTACTTATCGACGAAACAGGTAAAGCCACCAGTCTATTTAGCGGTGATACCTTGTTCTTAGGTGATGTAGGTCGTCCCGACTTGGCACAAAAAGCAGCAGATATGACGCAAGAGCAATTGGCGGGCTTATTATACGACAGTTTGTATAATAAGATTTTGCCATTAGCAGACGATATCATGGTATATCCTGCGCATGGAGCGGGATCGGCGTGCGGTAAAAACATGATGAAGGAAACCATGGATACCTTGGGTAACCAAAAGTCTATGAACTATGCCTTGAATCAACCTTCAAAACAAGCATTCATTGAAGCCGTTACCGATGGTTTGTTGCCTCCTCCTGCTTATTTCCCTTTGAACGTAGCCATGAACAAAAAAGGGTACGATTCTATTGATGAGGTTATGGCCAAAGGAATGCAAGCATTAGAACCAGAAGCGTTTGAAACCGCTGCAGAAACAACCGGTGCTATCGTTCTCGATACGAGAAATGCCGCTGATTTTGCAAAAGGATTCGTACCTCGTTCGGTTAATATTGGCTTAGACGGTCAGTTTGCTCCTTGGGTAGGTGCTATGGTTGTAGATGTAAAGCAGCCTATTCTATTGGTTACCGAAGAAGGTAAAGAAGAAGAAACGTTAACACGTTTAAGTCGCGTAGGCTTCGATGCCGTAATTGGTCATTTGAAAGGTGGTTTTGCTGCTTGGACAGCGGCCAACAAAGAAATCGACACCGTTAATCGCATCAGTGCCGAAACCTTTAAAAGCGAAGCTAAAATTGGAGAATCTTTCGTTTTAGACGTTCGTAAAGAATCAGAATACCGCGCGGAACACGTGGAAGATGCTTATAACAAGCCTTTAGATTTTATCAATGAGTGGTTCATGGAAATGGGCAGTCAAGAAGAACCCTTCTATGTTCATTGTGCGGGTGGATATCGCAGTATGATTGCCGCTTCTATTTTAAAATCAAAAGGCATTCATAATTTCAAGGAAGTAGAAGGTGGTTTTAAAGCCATCGCCGAAGCCGGTGTGCCCAAAACCGATTTTGTATGTCAATCTAAACTTCAAAAAGCGTAATTTATGCTGGAATTAATAAAGCAACCTTGGTCCTGGTGGGCTGCGGGCATCGTTATTGGATTAACGGTGCCCACATTGCTGATCATTGGTAATAAATCCTTTGGTATCAGCTCTTCTTTGAGACACATTTGCGCGATGTGTATTCCCGCTAAAATTCCTTTCTTTAATTACGATTGGAAAAAAGAAATATGGAATTTGTTCTTCGTAATTGGCACTTTATTGGGCGGATTTATTGCCGTGCAATTTTTGCAAGATCCAGAACCTATTAAAATTGCAGAAGCAACTCAAGCCGCATTAGCGGAACAAGGGGTTCGTAATTTTGATCAACTTCTACCTTCTGATATCTTCTCTTGGGAAAGTTTGTTCACGTTGAGAGGATTTATTTTTATTGTTATCGGTGGATTTCTAGTAGGATTTGGTACTCGTTATGCCGGTGGTTGCACCAGCGGACACGCCATTATGGGATTGAGCAATTTGCAATGGCCGTCCTTAGTGGCAACCATCATGTTTATGGTGGGAGGTATCGTGATGACTTGGTTTATTTTACCCTTTTTGTTAGGCCTTTAATATTTAATGTATGAAAGAAAATGTAAAAACTACAGAATTTAAAGACGCCGCAATGTGCGTAAATGAATCAGATCAAAAGCATCCCACATGGTATAACTTAAAGTATCTAGTGGTAGGAATAATTTTCGGTATTGCCTTTGTAAAGGCGGAAATCATCAGCTGGTTCCGCATTCAGGAAATGTTCCGATTTGAATCCTTCCATATGTATGGTGTAATTGGCACAGGGGTGGTTATTGGAATGATTTCTATTCAAATCATTAAGCGCTTTAATATCAAAACTGTTTATGGTGAGAAAATCGTAATTGCTGATAAAACCTTCAATAAAGGACAAATTTACGGTGGTTTGATTTTTGGTTTGGGATGGGCCATCACCGGTGCATGTCCAGGTCCACTTTTCGCTCAAATAGGGGCCGGTTTTAGCGTAATTTTTGTTACGTTTTTATCTGCCACACTCGGAACTTGGGTGTACGGATTGTTACGCGATAAATTGCCTCATTAATTTTCAATTTTAACAAGCATAAAAAAGGCGGTGGTTTTACCATCGCCTTTTTTGTTTAGGGGGAATTTTGAGAACGGCGTTACTTAATTTCCTCGTAAGTAACTTCGTCTGAATTTTCAGGTTTGGCCACTGATGTATTGTTTTGTACGCCGCAATTGCTGGAACCAAAGCATCCTACATTTAAAACCGCCATAGCCGTGAACAAACTTCCCAAAAGCCATAGACTAGTTTGATGGGATGCGATACCCTGTCCTATAAAACTGGCGCCGATAATAACGCGTATCACCCGCATCAAATCCCAATTAGCAAATAGGGTTTTCATTACATCAATGCAATACGCATATCAGCCAAGCCGCCACCGTTGTATACCTCGCCTACACCAGATTGTTGTAGTATGCTGCATGCCATTCCGCTTCTGTTGCCACTGCGACAGTATAAAAGGTAAGGACCTTTCATTTCGGTGATTTCGCTTACGCGATTGGCTATTTCTTCCAAAGGAATGTTTACAGCTCCGTCAACATGTCCGTCGGCAAATTCCCATGATGAACGCACGTCGATAACCGTAGCGCCTTTTTCGTTTACTAGATCTCTAATAGTCATAATGTTTGTTATTAATGGTACAAATTTCCCCCGAAAAAATGATTTTCTCCGTAATAATAGTCACGAAGCCATCGCTACATTAAATTATGAGTACAAGCTCGATTTGATTAGTTTACGCTTGTGTAAGAAGTGTTGTACGGATACCTTTAATACGCCTAATCCGTAAATGCTGCTGCGTTTGAAGTTGATAGATGAAGCTTCTTCGAAGTATTTGGTGGGACAGGTGACTTCAGCAATTTCGTATCCCTTCATGAATATTTGGGAAGTTATTTGATTGTCGAATATGAAATCATCGCTGCATTTGTGATACGGAATGCTCTTTAATACCTCGGCAGAAAATGCTCTGTAACCGGTGTGATATTCCGATAAATGCTGTCCAATAAGTATATTTTGGAAGGTCGTCAACAGTCGATTGGCTACGTATTTGTAGTACGGCATGCCTCCCTTTAGGGCGCCGGTACCTAAAATGCGCGATCCAAAAACTACAGGATAAACCTCTTGGGCAATGATATGTGCAATGGCATGGATGAGCTTGGGTGTATATTGGTAGTCGGGATGAACCATAATTATGATGTCTGCACCCAAAGACAAAGCCGTATCGTAACAGCTTTTTTGATTTCCCCCATAGCCCTTGTTTTTTTGATGATTGACGATGTGTTTGATGCCTAGTTTTTGGGCCACTGCAATTGTGTCGTCAGTGCTTTTATCGTCTACAAGAATTACTTCGTCTACTATGTCTAATGGGATTTCCGAGTAGGTGCGTTCTAAAGTATAAGATGCATTATAAGCGGGTAAAACAACCGCGATTTTTTTATTGGCAATCATAGATTATTCAGACGAAGTTCCGCGGTTTTTGCAAATCTTTTTTAATAAATCGCTCAACATGACAGAAATATGGAGGAAACGGGGAATTGGACCCCTTATCGCTGCAATACTACCGCTTATCTCTGCAATACCACCTTCTGAGAATAACTCCCTTCTGCGGTATTTACGCGTATTTGATACACGCCGTTGCTCAATTGTGCACCTAAATTTCGGTCGATTGTCTCGATAGTGTTTAGCACGTTCTCCGTTAAAACTACTTTCCCTTTTAAGTCGATAACTTCAATGAGAATCGTTTGATTCTTGCTTTTCGGGGGAAGTTGTAGCGCAATGTGACCGTCAAGAGTAGGGTTGGGGTACACCATAAAACCGGAGTTTTGGAGCTGTTCTTGTGCTAAGTTGAACATTCCAAATTGCGGCTGTATGATGAGTTCGAAGCGTCGTGCATCGGACTTGTTTTGGCTGAAGGGGATCTCTTTTTCTTCTTTAGAAGATACCTTATAATAACGATTCTGTTCCTTGTCGTGCAGGTAAATGTCGTGTTCGTTAAGACCGTTAACTTTTAATCGGAAGCTGTAATTTGTGGCGCGGTATTGCGATAGGTGTAACGGAATAGTGGTGATGTCTTGAGGTAAAGAATGGGCGTTGATGGCAAGAACTTTGTCGTCGGTTGCCACGGTTCCTAACACCTCGTCTAAGTTCCAGAACTTAAGGGCGTCTTGTTGG
>CBFHXF010000059.1:0-11637 GCA_965659745.1 Bacteroidia bacterium | reverse complement strand
TTATTTTGAACTTCTATTAGGTACATCCCCGATTCTAACATATCAATATTAAGGATTTCGGTATCGAAGCTTTCTTGCAGTCTTAGGCGGCCGCTTAAATCATAGACAGAGATGCGGGTGCCTTTTTCAGCACCACTGATCTGTACCTGTGAAGTAGCGGGATTTGGGAATATCGTAATGCGACTGTTCGCCAACTCAATGAGGCTGTTTTGTTCTTCTTCGAACGCAAAAGGCGCCACCTCTAATTTCTTATTGCTATACAATCGGTATTCACCCGGTGCCATAGTAATAGCGAAACTGCTGTTAGAAGTGGTGAAACTATCGCCAGAGAACAATTCGTACCAGGTTCCGGCCTCCTGAAGGAATACCGTAGTGTTGGTTTGGTCTACATTGGTATTGGAAAGCGCGTGTACTTTGTGATCGTCTTTCTGCAACCAAGTTTTCTTAACCACCCCATTTAATTCGGCAGAGAAACCGTCATCGGCATTGAGTGTGGCATGAAATACAGGATAGGTGTTTCTTAGATTCATGAACGTGCTATACACCCAACGCAAATGTGCCCGGTCTTTATCTTTCAAGTATTCCCAGCGTATGGGTTTTTCGCCCGTACGCCCATTGAAATTGATGTTTACATCATAACCCAATTCTCCAAATTGCCATATCATTTTAGGTCCAGGCACGGTAAAAAATACGTTACAGGCCATTTCCATGCGCTTCAATGCGGTTTTGGTTTCTTTCGTGCTGTAACTGCCCTTTACGTTGCCGAACATGGTGTTTTTATACATCAAACGCTCTTCGTCGTGGCTTTCCATGTAAGAAATCAAGTGGGCATTCGACCAGCTACGGGCATTATAATTACTTCCCCAAGAAAGGTCGGAACTATACCCCATGGTGGCTTCGTTATATTCGTGATTGGCATTTCCCCAAATGAAAAAGCCCATATTGCTCAATTCTTTTTCTTCATCGTTATCGGCAAAATGCTCCAAAATAAGCATAGCATCGTCGTCGTAGGTTCTAATTTGGTCGCGGATGCGTTTCCAAAGCGCAATGCGTGAGGCATCGTAATTGCCCCAAGCCCCTGTATTTCCTAGGGTGTTCTTTTGGGTGAAACCTTTAGAAAGGTCAAACCTAAATCCATCAAATTGAAATTCGGTAAGCCAGTGCTTCAAAACGCGATCGGTAAAATATTTAGTGGCACTGCTTTCGTGGTTATAATCGTAACCCACGTTGAAATCGTGCTTGGCTACCGGATTTAGCCATGGATTGTTATTGGCGGGCTGATTGTTAGCAGCATCCCAGTACATTCTCGCATGACTGCTTTGTCCGAAAGCATGATTAAGCACCATGTCTAATATAACGGCAATGCCTTCTCCGTGACACAAATCGATAAACTCCTTTAACTGGTTTTCATTGCCGTAGTATTTATCTACTGCCATATGAAAAGACGGATTGTAGCCCCAGCTGTTGTTGCCTTCAAATTCGCCGATCGGCATGAGTTTGATGGCGGTTACTCCCAAAGATTTCAAATAGTTTAAGGTATCGATGAGGGTTGGATAATCTCTGGCTGCCACAAAATCTCGAATGTGTAATTCATAAATATTCAAACGAGTAGGGTCTTCAATTTTGAAGGATGCATTTTTCCATTCGTACGCCGGTTTGCCCATTGTGAAAACCGAAACGATTCCGGTGGTTTTACCGCTGGGATAGGCGGGAATATTTGGGAAATAGGTTTTGTTTATCCACGCATCGTTCCAAGGATCGAGCACCAACTCGGCCAATGGATCGGCTACTTTTACGGTACCGTCAATATTATAGATGTAGGCGTATGACTGCCCTTTTTTCAATCCGTTGATTTGGATCCACCAGCGGGTACCTTCAGGGGTGCGATTCATGAGATAGCCGTTCTGCAATTTCCACCCGTTAAAGTCCCCTTGAACATAGATAAATTGCTTACTCGGTGCATACACGCACAATAGCACAGAGGTATCGCTGAGATAATTCACACCCTCTTCCATGCCAGAAGGCAAGGAGCTGATATTGGGACTATTGGGTCGCACCACAATGTTCAAAGTATCGGTATTTTGGATGCCACTGGCGCTGGCTTTGGCCACAAATTGATAGTCGCCTGCGGCTAATTTCCCAATGGGATAATTCAATTCGGTTCCACTGGTATTGGTAAGTTGCACCCCATTTTGATAAAGGGTAATATCGGAACTTTGGGAAGCCAAAATAGAGATATTCAGGCTGTCGTTAGCGGTAAAAATGCCGGTATCGGCGCTAGGCGCTTGTATTTTGACTTGTAAGCCGGATTGGGCTAGATCTACGAAAATATCCTGTCCGTCGCTGGTTTTTCCCTCTTTATTACCCGCTCTATTGCGAAAAACGAAGGCCAAGCGCTTCACGGTATCGGAATTAGTAAGTCCGTAGAATGTATGTATATGGATGCGTTTTTCGTAAATATTATTCCCTTTATAGGTCATTTTTCGCGGCGCATCGTCGGTGCCCCATACGCCTTGCACATTGCGCCAATCGGTAAGACTGCTGCTTTTGTTGGTAATAACACCGGTGTGCATATACACTTCATTGGGGGAAATATTCATCAAGCCTTTGCTCCCTTGGGTGGCATTGAATACAACGGTAACCGAGTCGAACTGGGTAGCAAAAACCGGATCGAGCGTAACTTGGGCATTTAGCGCAGTAAAGACAAGCGCGCTTAGGAGGGTAAAAATAGATTTCATGTTTGCGGTTGGGGAAAATTTAAGGGCAGCCGTAATTAAACAACTGCCCTTCGAAAATGAAGAAAAAAATGGAAAACGAGATGAGAAAAATTCTAATCTAATCACAATGTTAACAAATATATTCAAGAATAAGTGTAAAAATGACACTTTCATTTGTTTTTTTCATGAATTGCACAAAAATTGCAAAAGAATGAAATTACAGGGTAAAATTACAAGAACGGTATTGAGTTTGGCGTTTATATTGACTTCAGTATCCTTACATGCACAATTATTAAAGCCAAAACAGGGCGAAAAAGAACCGATTTGCGTTCGCATAGATCCTCCCAATTGGTATCAAAATATGGGTCGCGATACCCTTCAAATGTTGTTTTATGGTGCTCAAATGAACGGGGCTTCGGTTAAGGTTGTAACACCGGGTTTTATATTGGGAAAAAATCGTTCGACTTCGAATTCGTATTTATTGCACGATTTGAGGCTGGATAATACGTTCACGGGCACGCTTGTTTTGGAAATTTCCCAAGGAAGGAAAAAACAAATAGTGAATTATGAAATTTTGCCCAAGCCCGATTTGAGTCCCGCCGATAAAAATGCTCCTTATACCCTATCGCCGAGTGATGCGATGTATTTGATCATGCCGGATCGGTTTAAGAATGGCGATTTGGGTAACGATGCGGTGGCGAGTCTGTTAGAAGCGCCCGACAAAAAAGATCCGTTTGGCCGGCATGGAGGCGATATCCAGGGCATCCGCGAGGGACTCTCTTATATTAAGGAAATGGGATATACGTCTATTTGGTGCACGCCGCTTTGGGAAAACAATCAGCCCAAGCAAAGTTATCATGGGTACGCGTGTACCGATCATTATGCCA
This sequence comes from Bacteroidia bacterium, assembly GCA_965659745.1. GTDB lineage: Bacteria > Bacteroidota > Bacteroidia > NS11-12g > UBA955 > VMCP01. Next base: position 8,033 of record CBFHXF010000059.1, on the reverse strand, counting down.
TTGATGCGCGATTCGGGAGTATGGATGATTATGTAGCATTTTGTCGGGAAGCCCGCAGCCAAGGAATGAAAATGGTGATCGATTTGGTGTACAATCACACCGGACATAAACACCCGTTGTATGAAAATCCGGTGGATACGAACTGGTTTCATCATTATTCGGATAAGAAAATTACCAATTACCGTTTGGCCACCATACCGGATCCGTATGCATTGAAAGGCGATCGTGCGCTCATGGAGCAGGGTTGGTTTGTAAAGGAAATGCCCGATTTGAATCAGTCGCATCCCGATGTGGCCGAGTATCTCATTCAGAATACCTTGTGGTGGTTGGCCAAGGCCGAATTGGCAGGCATTCGGGTAGATACCTATCCGTATTCGGAATTGGGTTTTCTTTCGAGATTGAATCACCGGTTAAAGCGCGTGTTTCCGGGTGTATTTCTTTTTGGGGAAACCTGGGAGGTAGGCGTTGCCACGCAGGCCGTTTATGCGCCGAATATTTTCAGTGGAGATCTTTTGGGGAAACCCCATAGCGTGACGGACTTTCAGGTATGTTTTGCGCTTCAGAACGGCTTGAAAGAAAAATGGAATTGGGATGGAGGTTTGAGTCGATTGTACTATGCCCTGGCGGCCGATTATTTGTATTTGAAACCGGAATATTTGGTTACGTTTATTGACAATCACGATATAGATCGGATACACGGTCAGTACGGGAAAGATTTGTGGAAGACCAAGATGTCGCTGGGATTATTGAACATGACGCGGGGCATTCCGTGTGTGTTTTACGGAACGGAAGCGTTGATGGCGAAAACAGGGTCGCATGGCGATATTCGAGAAGACATGCCCGGTTTTAACGGAGACGAGGAGCGCAGCATTTTTGATACTTCGGAGCGATTGGCACAAGAAAAAGAGATGATTTCTTGGATTTCTTCATTGAATGCCTTGCGCACACAAAGTCATACTAACTTTTTCACCGGTGGAAAGCGTTTTCAGATGGTGCCTACCGAGGGTATTTATGCGGCGGGCATTAAGGGAAATACATCTATATTACTGTATGCCGCTAATCAATCGGACAAAACACAAAATTTGGATGTTTCGCCCTTGGAGGAGTTACAGTTAGATATGTCCAAAGCCCGTTTGTTATTGCAAAGTGGCAAATCTAACAAGATAGTAGGGGAATGGAAGGCAGATAATTGGTCCTTAGGAGCCCAAGGCTTTTATGTGTGGGAAATCCCTTTCAAAGAAGAACTCTTGAAAGAGACTTCCCCCAGGTAAAAAAAATTATTGAGGCAAGGTTTTGGCGCGAATGAGTTTGCCGTCTACTACGTAAATCATGCTTAAAGCGGCGAGGAGCATCATGGTTCCGGCCAATACCAATGCGTGGATGGCTTGGTTGTGGAAAATGGTGGCCACGATGGGGCCGAGTATAAGGGCGCTTACAATTTGAGGGATGGTGATGAAGAAGTTGAAAATTCCCATGTAAATACCCATTTTACCATCGGGGATGCTGCCTGCGAGTATGGCATAAGGCATGGCTAGTATGCTTGCCCACGCCATTCCGATGCCAATCATGGAATAAATAAGCATTTGGGGATCGGTAATGAAAAACATGGAAAGCAATCCTATGCCTCCGGCAGTAAGTGAGAGGGCATGGGTGTTTTTACGTCCTAATTTACGCACGATACTGGGTAATAAGAGGGCATAAATGGCGCTTACGCCGTTGTACACGCCGAAAAGAATGCCTACCCAGTCGCCGGCGGTATCGAAAATAAGTTTGTCGGCACCTTCGTACCCTTCGCCAATGGCGGGAAGTCCGTAGGCATTTTGGGCTACGGCTTTGGTGGTATATACCCACATACAGAAGAGTCCGAACCAGCTAAAAAACTGTACCAAACCCAGTTGCATCATGGTTTTGGGTATGCGTTTAAAGTCGCGGAATATTTCCATAATTCCGGCTTGCTCGTCGGTTTTGGGGGCCGCTTGGTGGTATTTGGCGTATTCTTCGGGATTGTATTCACGGGCGAAGAGCACCGTAACCATGATACAGGCGAAGAAAAAGACGGCACCGAAGTAGAAGGAATACACGACGTTGTCGGGAACGAAGCCATGGGGAGCTTGGTTGCTCACATTAAAAATATGCGTCATGATCCAGGGCAACCAACTGCCGAGTACGGCTCCGATTCCAATTAAAAAGGTTTGTATAGAGAATCCGAGCGTGCGTTGTTCATCGCCTAAATTATCGGCTACCAAGGCGCGGAAGGGTTCCATGGCGATATTAATGGAGGCATCCATGAGGGCCAAGAAAATGGCACCAAAGAGTAGGGCTGATTTACCGGCGAACCAAGCGGCACTATTGGGAAGTGCTACGATGGCGAGACAGCAAATAATGGTACCGGCCAGAAAAAAGGGTTTCCGGCGACCGAGGCGTGTCCAAGTTTTGTCGCTAAAATATCCAGTGAGCGGTTGTACGATCATGCCGGTTAAGGGGGCTACAAGCCAAAACCAACTGAGTTGGTGGATATGGGCTCCGAAATCTTCTAAAATGCGACTTGCGTTGCCGTTTTGAAGTCCAAATCCTGCTTGAATTCCCATAAAGCCAAAGCTCATCCAGATGATTTCGGCTATGCTTAGTTTCGGTTTTTTTATTGCCATGATGGAATTAATCAGGCGCAAACTAAGGTTTTTATTTGTAAGTGTCAATAAAACACTTATTGTAAGTGCCTAAATTTGGTGAAATTGACTTTTGTCGAATCGATAGAGTCGGGCAGGCTTATGTGCCACCCCTTGTTGTTTTTCATCGAGGGGCACGATAAAGGAAGTTCTAAGGATTTTCCTTCGGAAATTGCGTTTATCGAAGCTATCGTCGAGAATGGCCTCGTATAACTTTTGGAGCTGTGCGAGGGTAAATCGTTCGGGCAAAAGTTCGTATCCCAAGGGTTCGGAATATATCTTAACTTTTAAAAAGTCGAGTGCCTTTTTAAAAATATCGTTATGGTCGAATGCCAACTGCGGCACCTCTTTCACTTTTACCCAGAGGGCTTTCCGGGCAAACGAACTTGGGGTTACTTTTAAGTTGGATTTTTTTACTAATGAAGTATAGGCAACGGTAATAACGCGTGCTTCGGGATGGGCTCGGATTTTTTTGAGCCAGTCTTGGTCTTTTTGTTTGGTGATACGTGCAGGATCTCCAAAGGTGTAGACTTGCTCTAGGAAAATGTTTTCTAATCCGGTAAGTTCGAACAACACACGATTGGCGGCTTGATCTAGATTTTCATCTTGATAAATGAGGTTACCCGGCAGGGCCAAAAGATCGTCTTCTAAAGCGGTTTCACCTGCCATACGCTCTATGAGAAGTACTTCTAAATCACTGCCGTCGAAACTAAAAATGGCACAATCGACCGAAACGTTGGGGTTAATTTGAGGTTGATTCATTGCGTTTTGACACCTCAAAGATAATTCGCAACTTTGAATGCACCATATTTAGGTATTTGTGAGATATTTTGGTCACTTCTCTTTTTGAGATTGCGTAAATGTGTCACAAATACACTAAGTTTGCTCAAATTGTACTTTTTATGATAGTAGTTGCAGAAAGCGGATCTACCAAATGCGATTGGTTATTAGACGATGGGAACGGCCATGTTTACGAGACATTTACCATTGGGTTCAATCCATTTTTTCATTCCACAGAAGTGGTTTTAGAGCATTTAAAAGCCAACGCCGAGTTGATGAAACATGCCCTTCAAATACAAGAAGTGAATTTTTACGGAGCGGGCTGTTCAAGTGAAGATCGCAATGCGGTGATTCGTGCGGGCTTGGAGGCGGTATTTGTAAATGCCAAATGCAGCGTAGGTCACGATTTGAATGCAGCTGCTTATTCCACTTATACAGGTGAGCCAGCGATAACATGTATTTTGGGAACCGGAAGTAACAGTTGTTATTTCGATGGGAACGAAGTTTCGGAAGTGATTCCCGCATTGGGATATATTTTAGGTGACGAAGGAAGTGGGTCTTACTTCGGAAAACGCATCTTGTCGGATTTTATCTATGAGCGTTTGCCTAAAGAATTGCAAAAGGATTTTAAAGGCCGTTATCAATTAACTAAGGAAGAAATCTTTTCTAAAGTATATAATCAGCGCGACGCGAATGTGTTTTTAGCTTCGTTTATGCGTTTTTTGGTGCCGCACAAAGAGCATCCCTACTTTTCTGAAATCATCAATAAAGGACTGAGGCATTTTGCTGAAATTCATATTGCGTGCTACCCAAACTACAAGGAAGTGCCCATACATTTCGTAGGTTCGGTATCGTATTATTTCCAAGATATTTTGAGAGATATAGCCGACGAGATGGGCTTTACCGTGGGTAATGTAAATAAGAATCCTGTTTCGGCTCTTTTGGAATACCATAAGAATTTAACAGCCGCTTCTTGATGTAAAGGCGTATGATTGAAGCGGTAATCTTCGACCTCGACGGTGTTTTAACCGATACGGCTGTCTATCACTACCAATCTTGGAAAGCAGTTGCGGCCAAATTTAATTACGACCTCACCGAGCACGATAACGAAAAGCTAAAAGGCGTTAGTCGTGCCGATAGTTTGAAGTTGATTTTGCAATGGGCCTCCGTTACGCTTCCTCAAGAAGAAATACCTCTACTATTACAAGAGAAGAACGACCATTATTTATTGTTAATAAATGAATTAGGTCAGAAAGATATTTTACCTGGCGTATTGGATTTTCTTACTTTATTGGAGTCGAAAAATTGTGCGAAAGCCGTAGGAAGTAGTTCTAAAAATGCGCCTTTTATTCTAGAAAAATTGGGATTGGCACCGCGATTTGCTGCTGTAATAGATGGTAACGGGGTTAAAAATACCAAACCCGATCCTGAGGTGTTCTTAAACGCCGCCCAAAAATTAGGAGTGAATCCCGAGCGGTGTTTGGTAGTAGAAGACGCTCCTTCAGGTATACAAGCCGCTAAAGCAGCCGGCATGAATGTGGTGGGCATCGGTTACGATTTGGAGCAAGCCGATTTGTGTGTGCCGAGCTTGGTTGGCCTTGGCTGGGATCAAATACAAAATCTATAAACGTTTATGAAAGATTATATCAAAATACATCCATGGCAGATTGTGGAGGAAGGATTCCATCGTGAAAATGCCAAAGTTTCTGAGAGTATTTTCAGTATTGGCAACGGTAGAATGGGACAAAGGGCCAATTTTGAAGAGGAATACAGCGGTGCCCAACTACAAGGATCTTATTTGGCAGGGGTATACTATCCCGATAAAACCCGTGTAGGCTGGTGGAAAAACGGATACCCCGAATATTTTGCTAAAGTGCTTAATTCGGTGAGCTGGAATCAAATTAAGGTAGCGGTAGACGGAGAAGTAATCGACTTGAATCAACTCGATCCCACCCATTTCAAACGGGTTTTGGATATGAAAAACGGTTTATTGACTCGCAAATACTCTGTGAAAACTTCAAAGGGTATTCTGTTGGATTTTGAATGGACGCGTTTTGTGAGCATGAAACGTAAAAACGTGGGTGTAATAGCTATGAAGATAAAAACCTCTGCAGACTGTCATATACAGATTCAGAGTTTACTCAGTGGTGATGTTCATAACCAAGACAGTAACTACGATGAGTTCTTTTGGCAAGATACCCAATCAGGGGCAGAAGGTTCGCAACTATGGGTGACTCAAAAAACGAAGAAAACCAACTTTTCGGTTGCGGCAAGTTCATTACATACCATTTCTTTAGAGAATAATAATTATATGAGTACTTTAAGTACATCAGAGCTTAAAACGGAGGCACATTTTACCTTCCAATTGGGCGCAGATCAGGAAGTTGAATTGCATAAGTTCACAGCCGTTTGCAGTAGTATGTACCTTCAAGAATCCGAACTGTTACAAACCGCTCATGCCGAATCGCAAGAAGCAAAAGAGAACGGAGTCGCCGTTCTTACAGAAGAACACAGCGAAGAATGGGCGGCTATTTGGCACAATTGCGATGTGGAAATTGATGGCGACGACGAAGCCCAGCAGTCTATCCGATTCAATATTTTTCAACTTTTCCAAACCTATACCGGCGACGATTCTCGTTTGAATATCGGTCCTAAAGGATTTACCGGCGAAAAGTATGGTGGTAGCACGTATTGGGATACCGAAGCCTATTGTTTGCCTTTTTATTTGGCTACCGCACCAAGCGATGTAGCCCGCAATTTATTGGTTTATCGCTACAACCAACTAGACAAAGCCATCGAAAATGCCCAAAAATTAGGTTTCACGAATGGGGCTGCGCTGTATCCGATGGTAACCATGAACGGCGAAGAATGCCATAACGAATGGGAAATTACCTTCGAGGAAATTCACCGTAACGGCGCCATTGCCTATGCCGTTTACGACTATATCAATTACACTGGCGACACCGCATACATGGCGGAATACGGATTGGAAGTGCTCATTGGGATTTCGCGTTTTTGGTCGCAGCGCGTGCATTTCTCTGAAGACAAGCAGCAATGGGTAATGTTGGGTGTTACCGGTCCTAACGAGTTTGAAAACAACGTTAATAACAACTGGTATACCAATAAATTTGCCGTTTGGTGTTTGAATTATACCCGCGATCAAATTCAATTATTGCAAAAAGAAAATCCCCAAAGATTTGCAGAAATCGCCACAAAAACGGCTTTCGAAGCAACTGAAATCGATAGATGGGATCAAATAACCCAAAATATGCATTTCCCGCACGATGCCAAGCGCGACGTGTATTTGCAGCAAGATGGGTTTTTAGATAAAGAATTAATACCGGTTTCACAGTTGCCGGCCGACCAACGTCCTATCGTGGAACATTGGAGTTGGGATAGAATTTTGCGCAGTTGTTACATCAAGCAGGCCGATGTATTGCAGGGTTTTTACTTCTTTGAAGACGAGTTTGACTTGGATACGCACAAACGTCATTTCGACTTTTACGAGCCCTTGACGGTGCATGAAAGCTCTCTTTCGCCTTGTATTCACAGCATTCTCGCTAATAAAATTGGCAATTATGACAAGGCGTACGAGTTCTATTTGCGCACCGCCCGTTTGGATTTGAACGACATCAATAACGATACCTGCGATGGATGTCATATTACCAGTATGGCTGGAACCTGGATGACGATTTCTAAGGGTTTTGCGGGTTTGCGCGTGCGTGAAGGCCGCTTGCATCTGTCGCCTCGCATCCCTGAAAATTGGAATGCCATTCGCTTTAACATCCGATTTAGGGAAAATTATTTGCGTATTTCGCTACATAAAACCCACCTCGAAGTGGCCAATATCGAAGGTCCGAATATGGTCCTTAATTGCATGGATGTCGAATTTCAAGTAGATTCGAATCAATCAAAATCAATCGATTATGCGTCATAAGCTGTTTTACTCGTTACTCCTAATTTTTATCGCGGCCTGCGGCTCCAAAACGGAGTGGAAAGAGCTGCCGAATACCAAATTACTTTCGGTCTTTTCCTGGTCCGATACCGGCGTGCTGGAGTCTAACGATCTCTTAGATTTTGGTCGCCCCGACAGTATAATTTCCCTCGGTGATGTACAAATTCAGCGTTTAGACAGTTCGCGCTATGCTCTTTTCGGGGGAAGCCTTCCTTACGCCGTATTGCGCGCGTTTCAGGGCGCCGGCTACGTGGATATCATGACTTTTAATAAATCGAAAGCTCATAAGACTACACAAAATCAGGTGGCCTTTGGTGTAAATGGGAGTGCGTCCGTGGTGAGCGGTAGCAATTTAGAAGCGGGGAATACTGCGCTTAACGAAGGGGCATTTAAAGAAACAGGTATCGGATTTTCAGAAAGCGGAATTGGTTTGGTTTCGACTGAAAAAAACGTACACGTTTGGGTATTGCAGAACAACCGCTTGCTGGTAGATACGGTGATGGAGGGAATGCTGGATTTAGAACCTTTGGTGTCGAAAATCAGCGGGCGCTCGCATTTACGGGTTTTTGCGGCTAATGACAGCGTGGTTTTTGCAGATTTGCTCATGCCTCTTCAAAATGGGGAACCCATCG
>CBFHXF010000058.1:0-12118 GCA_965659745.1 Bacteroidia bacterium | reverse complement strand
TACTGCAATGCCGCTACGTTCGACCTCTGTGAAATCATGCTCATGGACGGTGCCCACATACAGGAAAGCGATTTGCGCTTCATAAATGAAAAAAGAAATCGGAAAGGTTTAGAACCCCTAGATCCTTTATATACCAAAGACGACGTTGCCGATACCCTTCCCTATTTTGAAATTCGCGACAATTCTACCTCTTTTCAAGTCGGACAATCAACGCATGTACAATTCATTCCTAATGCTCATATCCTAGGAAGCGTTGCCATACATTTGAGTCTGGTGAATATTGAAGGAGAACGCGTAACATTAACCTACACCGGCGATATCGGACGCGAAAACGATCGCATTTTAGACGGTCCTCACCCCTTTCCAAAGAGTGATTATATACTTTGTGAAAGCACCTATGGAGATCGACTTCATCCTCAAGAAGGCAACGATTTAGTTACGTTAGAACGCCTTGCCCGTCGTATTTGTGTGGAACAAAAAGGAAGTATTGTTATACCTGCATTCTCCGTTGACCGCACCCAAGAAATCGTTTACCTGCTCGATGAATTGGCTTTTGAGGGTAAACTACCCCAAATTCCCGTGTATGTCGACAGTCCGCTGAGCGTAAAAGCCACTAATATCATGTCGAAACACCGCGATAATTTCAATCCTGATATTTTAGCTTACATCGAAAAAGACGGGAATCCTTTCGATTTTCCGCAATTACATTATACCAGTACCGTTGAAGATTCCAAAGCGATCAATGCCGATCCGGTACCCTGCATTATCATATCTGCAAGTGGCATGGCTGAGGCAGGTCGCGTAAAACATCACATTGCCCACAGAATTTCAGACCCTAAAAATGCAATTTTACTTGTGGGTTATGCCACCCCTTATTCATTGGCCGGACAATTGATTCAAGGCAAAGAGGAGGTTCGAATTTTTGGCGATACGTATCAGGTTAAAGCAGAGATCCACCGGATGTCGGGCTTTTCCGCTCATGCCGATTACCAAGAAATGCTGCACTATCTGAAGAGTTCTGCTAAACCAGAAGAAACCAAAAAAATATTCTTGGTACACGGACAATGGGAAGCCATGTCGCATTTTAAAGGCGAGTTGAATGGTAATGGTTTTAAGGATGTGGTGCCTTGTGAGTGGGGGAAAACTTATGAATTGTGAATGGTGAATGATGAATTATAAATGGTGAATGATGAATTTGGAATTATTTGGATTCGGTTCATTGGAACACATGCCGAATACGATAAAATAGACGCAAATACTATCTAAAAATGGAGATTAAAGTCATTAAAACCGAACAAGATTACCAGATCGCACTTCGACGATTGGATGAAATCTTCGATTCCAATCTCGACTCCCAGCATGCCGATGAACTCGAATTGCTTTCTTTACTTATCGACAAATATGAGGAAGAAAAGTTCCCGATCGACTTACCAGATCCAATTGAGGCCATTATTTTTCGAATGGAACAATTGGGTTATCATCAAAAAGATTTAGCCCTGGCGATAGGATTAAAAAGCAGAGCGAGTGAAATTCTCAATCGAAAACGTAAATTGTCGCTCGATATGATCCGAAAACTTAATAGCAATTGGGGAATCCCAACGGATGTATTGATAAAAGAATATTGATGAATGGTGAATTATGAATTTTGATTTATTGATTTATTGATTTATTGAAACCACCATTATAGGCGGGGTCAACCCTCGCGGTTGCCCAATTAACCAATCATTTCCGCAAGGGGTATACCCTGCCCCGACCATAAAACTATTAACAGATCATTTCAAACCGGGGGCAACCCTGCCCCAACCATAAAACTATTAACAGGTCATTTCAAACCAGGGGACAACCCTGCCCCGACGACAAAAACGGCCCCGTTGAACCGCTCGCTTTCCGTCGGTGGAAAGGCATATTCCAATACATTCAATATCAAGATTACCCAAATGAAATTGAAAAGCCATATAAGGCCTGTGAGCTTTAACAACAGATTCGATTGCGACCCTAAAATCGTGCCGATGGAGAGTAATTCGTGCGACCAGCGACCGAACCAACCGTATGTGGGCGTGAACGATTCGATTTCAAAACCGGCGATTTCTAAATATTGGTGAATTTCCCCCAGAGAAAAAATACGTTTGCGGTTCATGCGCGTCTCGTAATTACTAAATCGATCGAATACCCATCGATACAGAAAAAACTCCTGAAATTGATTCAAAGGCACATACAATAAAAACCGACCCTTATGGGCAAGCACCCGACGGATATTATCAATAATAACTTGCGGATTTTCCAAGTATTGCAAGGTACTGATGCACTGCACATAATCGTATTTTGAAGAATCGGCCTGCTTCAAGAAAAGCTCAATGTCTTGAACGTGCGTTTCCACCATCGGAAAAAGCAATTTTGTGAAGTTCAAATTAGACGAACTTATATCTACCACCGCAATAGAATTCGGACGCGAAAGCACTATCGGATCTAAAAACTGACCGTCGCCTGAACCTAAATCTAAAATGCGTTTACCCCGAAATTGAAGGGATCTTAAATGCTTATATATGACCGCTACCCTCGGATACAAGCCGAACTTCACCGCCCAAACTACACGCATTAAAATAGGAAACGCGGAGAAAATTGCCGGTATTTCGTGGCGATTGAGGTTCATTGGAACAAAAATGGAATAAATTTGTAACAATGCCTTTTAAAATCCCGAAAATTTTCAAACCTGCAATGCTACCGCTCGCCATAATTGTGAGTCTCTTTTCAACAATAAACCCTGGGCTTGGGGTCCCATCACACCATATCATTACTAAAATTAAGCCTTGGCGTGGAATTACACCACTTGGCAAACCTGCGAAAAACCAGCCCAAATCAGGATTGGCTTCATACGCTCCTCTTAGCGCCATTGAAAATGGTGCTACCGCCGTTAGTAGATTTCCCCCGAAAGCACAAGAAATTCCGGCGATTGCAGGAACTGTGATTTCAGAAACGGCGATTACAGGAACGGTGATTTCAGAAACGGCGATTGCAGGAACTGTGACTACAGAAACGGTGATTTCAGGAACGGCGATTGCAGGAATATGGTCGGGCGATTTGAATGCCGCGGGGATGCAATTAAAGTTAGAATTTGAAATCAAAGAAGTCGGCACCAATGCCTACAGAAGCTATTTGTCGGTTCCCCAACAAGGTGCCAAAGACCTTCCGATGGACAAAACCATCGTCGACAAAACTAAAATCACCATCAAAAGCACGGTGATTGGAGCAGTTTTTGAAGGCGAATGGGACGAACAAAATCGGATTAAGGGCGTGTTTACCCAAAACAATCATGCATTTCCCTTAGAATTGGTGCGCGGCGGAACAAAATTAAGCCGTCCCCAAACACCGCAGGCACCCTTAGCCTACCGCTTCCGCAACGTGCAATTTTCGAATAGTAATGGAACCTGCAGATTTCAAGGTACCCTAAGCACACCGAAATCTGGAACGGTGAAAGGCAATATCATCCTATTTTCGGGTAGCGGCGCCCAAAATCGCGATGAAGAAATCTTCGGACATAAACCCTTTGCGGTTTTGGCCGATACCTTCACCAAAGCGGGCTATAATGTGCTGCGGGTAGACGATCGAGGGGCTGGATATACCCTTTGTAAACCCAGTGAACTCGCGGCGTTTACCACCCAAGATTTAATTGATGATGGAAAGGCCTACCTAAAATTCGTTCGCGAAAGTGTAGATACTGCGCTCCCCATTATCTTATTCGGACATAGTGAAGGGTGTGCAATCATAGCAGCCTTGGCACAAAACAATCCTGAAATTCAAAAACTTATCGGTTTTGGTCCCGCATTGGTCTCGGGCGCCGAAATCAATACGCACCAAAACCAAACAGGTGTGCAAGCGGTCTTGCAAGACAGTACCCTAACTGCGCATTATATGCGCTTGCACCGCCAAATACTCACCTTGACTCAAAATGAGGCCCTCTTTAATGTCAGCTCGGATTCCTTAAAACAGTATATTTATCCAATTTATGCTATTTGGACCAAGAGCACGCCGCCGCGTTATCGTCGAAAAATTGAAAAAAGATTTGCAAAAATTGCAAAAACTCCATTCACCGACTACCTCTTAAAATCGTACCATCCTCTGTTTCAAAATGCCTGGATGTGGCATTTTTTAAACAGCAATGCACGGGAAGATTGGCAACGCGTAAGTCAGCCTACCCTTTTAATTAACGGAAGTTTAGATATTCAAACGCCTGTAGCGCTAAATAAACCTGCGTTTGAGCAATATTTAAGCCCTAATTCTCAGCTTCAATACACCGTATTGCCCCAAATCAACCACTTGTTCCAGAAAGCCAAAACCGGCGATATTGCCGAGTACGGTCAAATAGAAACCACCATAGATTCTGAGGTGCTTCGGGTGATTTTTGAATTCTTAGAAAAAGATTAGAAATCGATTCTGAAGCGCTCTCTGCGGAATTCGGAGTAGGGCAGTGGATTTTGGAAATCTTCGGCAAACTGCCAGCGATTTTTCACAAAATGAATGGCATCATAGATGGCATTGCGCATACTCACGGTTTCGGCCGTGCCCTTGCCCGCTAAATCATAGGCGGTACCGTGATCGGGACTGGTTCTGATAATGGGCAAGCCCGCCGTAAAGTTCACACCATCGTAAAACGCCATTGACTTAAACGGTATCAAACCTTGATCGTGATACATGGCCAACACCGCATCAAAAGGACGGTGCTGTCCGCTGCCAAAAAAGCTATCCGCCGCATACGGTCCATACACCAATTTACCTTGTTCAAAGGCTTTGTCAACGGCAGGTTTGATGATTTCAAGCTCTTCTTTTCCCAACAGACCGCTATCGCCGGCATGCGGATTCAAACCTAAAACGGCTATGCGCGGTTTGATCACATTCAAATCTTCACGGAGTGAATTGTACATCACTTCGAGTTTATTCAAGATCAAATCGGTATTTATTTTTTGGGAAATTTGAGAAACCGGCACGTGTTCGGTCACCAATCCCATTTTCAGTTCTTCAGAAACGAGGAACATGGCAAAATTCTTCACTCCAAAATGGGCTGCGATGAAACCGGTATGTCCGGTAAATTCTTTTTCGTGCACCGCCACCGTAGATTTGTCTAAGGGCGCGGTAATCAATGCGTCCAAATGATCGGCATCGGAAAGGGCTTTTTTCAGGCAATTCAAGGCTTCTAAACCTGCATTTGCATCGGCTTCACCGGCCTTGATTTCCAAAGTTTCTTCGCTCGATACGACCAAATTCAACTTTCCTTCAACGGCTTCGCCCGCTGATTTCACCAAATTATAATTCGGCAATTCTAATCCCAAAACTTTCTTGTAATACGTAAATGTTTTTGGGGAAGCATACAGCACGGGAATGCCGTATTTATAAATATTTTCGTCCGAAAAAATGCGTAAAATCAACTCCATCCCCACTCCGTTGGGGTCGCCCTGGGTGATTCCGTATACTACTTTTCTTTGCTCTGTCATGAATTTCCTAATTTAGAATCGTTTATGCACGTGTCCTATTTACCTGTCAACCGTTTGAAACTCCCTAAAACACAGGATTTCCGGGGTGTAAAAGGCCATTTCGACACCTGTTTTATTTGATTGTGCAAATTAAGGATAAATTCACGATTCTCAGTATTGGGTTATCGACTTAGTTAGGATTAAATTTGTGGAGCATGAGTAAAATTCGAGTGGGAATATTTTTTGGGGGAAGTTCACGCGAACGGGAAGTATCGTTTGCCGGAGGCCGCACCGTTTACGACAATTTGGACAAGTCCTTATTCGAGCCGGTACCCTTGTTTGTAGACAGTTTCGGAGGAATCGTTAAGTTGCATTGGGAACACGTGTACAAAGGGAGCATCCGCGATTTTTATCCACCGGCTGAATTTCTTCCTGAACTGCCCCATGGTTTTCAAATCTATGCCGAATCGCTGATTCCTGCCGAAGCATTGGAGCGTGCGGGCTTCGACATATCCGATGAAACCCTCGATTTATCGCGTGAATTGCGTTTGCGTATGAATCAGAAAATTGGGGAACCCTTAAACTGGGAATCGCTTTCCCACCATATCGATTTGGCTTTTTTAGCCCTACACGGCACTTTCGGAGAAGACGGCAGCATACAAGGAATTTTAGAGTGGTTGGGCATTCCGTATACCGGATCTGGACTTTTGCCTTCGGCTTTAGGCATCAACAAATGGATTCAAAAGAAATTCCAACAAACACAAGATCTATACATCAACGAATTTGATTCGATCAGCTATGAGGAGTGGACCGAATCAGACACGGTAGAAAAGCACCAATGGTTTCAGCATTTTTTGCAAAAATTCAACCATCAATTTGTTGTAAAACCCGCAAATCAAGGGTCTTCCTTGGGCGTTTCTATTTTAGAAGATCCAGGATTTGAGCGCTTCTGTGATGCCATAGACCTCGCATTCTTTAAGTTGCGGATCGACAGCGACGAATTCCAACAAAAAGAGTTCCAAGAACAAATTACGTATATCAAAGAACTCACCGATATCCGTTCGGGTTTGGGCTTGCCGCTGCTTACTTCTTCCGGAATTTTATATACCCCCGACGGCGTGATGAATTTCCTCCGAGAAAGCGAAGGCATTGTAGAATTGCAAGCCAAAGACAGCGAATCGAGGGTGCTCGTGGAGTCAAAAATTAACGGCAAAGAATTCAGTTGCATCGTGATTGAACACCATCGCGGACAACCGGTGGCCTTGCCTCCTACCGAAATCAAAAAGAGCGGTGATTTATTCGATTATCGCAGCAAATACTTACCCGGATTGAGTCGTAAAGAAACGCCCATGGACGTTTCTCTCGAAACGATAGAGGCAATTCGGCAAGCGTGTTGCGAGCTGTATCGCTTTTTTGGATTTGAAGTGTATGCCCGAATTGATGGTTTCGTAACTACCGAAGGACAGGTATTTTTAAACGATCCGAATACCACCAGCGGCATGATGCCGAGTTCGTTTTTCTTCCATCAAGCGGCAGAAATTGGCCTCAATCCAAGTCAATTCTTAACCTTTATCGTGCGTCAATCGCTCAAAACACGAATCCTTTCACACCCAACAGGTCGCAAGTTCACCCCTTTAAAGGAGCGCCTGGATGTACTGTTGTCACAGAGCCAATTTCCCTCAGAAGAAAAAAGGAAAATCGCCGTAATCATGGGCGGATACAGCTTTGAACGCCATATATCGATGGAATCGGGTCGCAATATTTACGAAAAACTCAGTTCCAGCGAGGAATTCGAACCCGTTCCTATCTTTTTGGTGGGAAATCGCGACCATTACGAGCTCTATACCCTGCCCCTTCCGTACATGTTGAAAGACAATGCGGATGATATCCGTAAGAAAGTTTTGGATCCCCAAAACCACGAGGCATTGGAAATTATTCGGGAGGAAACGGCGTTTATTCGCGATAAATACAATCCCAAAGGTGGCGATTTCAGTCCCGAAAAATGGTCCTTAATGGACCTAAAAAACCATGTAGAAGGCGTGTTTATTGCGCTTCACGGAAGGCCCGGAGAAGACGGTACCTTACAGCGCGATTTAAGTCAATACGGATTGTATTTCAACGGTTCACCGTCTCACAGTTCGGAAATTACCATCGATAAATTCACTACGAACCAGCGATTGCGCGAGGCTGGATTTTTGGTAGCCGACCACACATTATTGAAGAAAACAGCATTTCTTGAAAATCCAATTCTTGTTTCGGGGGAAATTGCCGAACGGTTTGGACTTCCATTAATCGCCAAGCCCGCCGACGACGGTTGCTCAGCGGCAGTGCGGAAAGTAAAAACGGTTGAAGAATTGATGGATTTTGCGACATTAATTTTTAGAGATAGTGCCGACATCGACACCCATATTGCGCAACGATTGAAAATCAATATTCACGATGAACTTCCCCAGAAACAAGAGTTATTGATCGAGAAATTCATCGAAAAAGGCAATGCGCAGCACTTTTTGGAGGTAACCGGGGGCATGCTTACCCATGTACAGGAAGACGGAAAAATTTTCTACGAAATTTTCGAGCCGTCGGAATCATTGGCGGAGTCGGAAATATTAAGTTTAGAAGAAAAATTTCTTGCGGGAGAGGGACAGAATTTAACGCCGGCCCGTTTTTCGAAATCGCCCGAAATGCAATTGAAAATTTCCCAAGAAGTTCGAAACACCCTTCAAAAAGTAGCCGAAACCCTTGATGTACAAGGCTATTGCAGGATTGATGCGTTTGTTAAAATATATCCAGATAATTCCATTGACACCTATATTATTGAGATCAATTCTTTGCCTGGGATGACCCCAGCCACGTGCATTTACCATCAAGCGGCATTGAATGCATACAAACCGTTTGATTTTATAAGAGAAATACTGAACTTTGGTCGCGACAAATGGCAACTCGAAACACAAAAAGCAAAAGCGTAAAATCCACGCTCACTATCAAAGAAATAGCCATACAAATTGGCCTTATTAGCGGTGCATCCGCTTTGGTTTTATGGGGTGTTTTTGCGGGTTTAGGCTGGTATACCAACCATAACGACTACATTTCGGTACCCAATGTATCGGGGATGTCGTTCGATGAAGCTCAAATTCGATTAGAACAAGCAGGATTGCGTTCTAAAATTATGGATTCGGTATATAACGAAAAGGCCCGGGCCTATACCATTGTGGAACAGAATCCGAAAGCCAGCGATATGGTCAAGGAAGACCGCACCATTTATTTGGTTATCAATACGGGCAATAAACCCAAAATTAAGGCGCCCAATTTGGTAGATATGAGTTTGACCTTAGCGAAGGCAGTGATTAAAAATCGGGGCTTGATTTTAGGAAATATCGAAATGGCCTACGATCCGATTGGCAATAATTTGGTGTTGGCGCAACAATATAAAGGTCAGGTTTTAAAGGAAGGTACGCTTATTCCCAAGGGAAGTATCATCAACCTCACCGTTGCTTCCACCGATAAATCGCAGTTTCCAGAAAGTGATTCTACCGATATCAACGAGATAGAAATGGTAGAACCTGAAGATTTATAAGGTTAATACCCGTTAAGAACCTTTATTTTTCGGGGGAAATACAATATTTTTGTAGTCCGTTCGTTACACAAGGGCGAAGGCATCACGTGAAAGGCATTTTCAATCAAAAAAGAACACTTCTGAACGGCACTATTTGGGCGTTAAAACGCTTTAGTGTCTGTTTTGTGAGTGCCCTATTTTTGATTAACTCCAATACCGCCCAAGCTCAACACTTGGTTGTAAATCCAAGCGAGTATTCGATAGTTGTGGCCGATGCCTACACACACAAATCACAAACCGACATCATATCTTGGGGCATACACGATACCTTAGCCTTGCCTTTTTTTGAGGATTTTGCTCAGCAATTTGGATATCCAAGTGCAAGCAAATGGGCCGATAAGCAGGTTTGGGTAAACAATTCATTTGCGCCCGATGCGCCCAATGCCAATGTGGCCACCTTCGACCATCTGAATGAATTTGGAAATCCGTATCAAACACTCTCTACCCGTGAATCCGTTCATGCCGATAGTTTAACATCACAACCTATAAATCTGCAATTTTATCGCAAAGGGGCCAATACGTTTCCCTACAGACTTACAGACGGCATTTATTTGAGCTTTTTCTTTAAAAACCAAGGTTTAGGAGATGTTCCTGAATTGGAAGATTCGCTGATGCTCTTTTTCAAAACGAATAAAGGAAAATGGCGTAAAGTTTGGGGCGTAAATGGCGCTCATAACAAAAAGTTTACGGAAGTATTTGTAGCGATTGATTCGATGGATTATTTGAATCCCGACTTTCAGTTTCGCTTTGTGAATTATTCAAAGAAAACCGGTAATCTCAATCATTGGCACCTTGATTATATTCGTATGGATCAAGGCCGCATAGCAGGTGGCGTTTCGGATATAGAGGATGTAGGCATCGTAAATGCCGAAACCGGACTTTTTCGGGATTACACGAATATTCCCTATTCCCATTACAAATTAAATGCCAATTTGCATTTAGGCCGCACCCAATTGCGCGTGCGCAATATGAATGAATTTGCTACCGTTCAAACCCGCTATCAATTGTCGGTATCGAACGATTTCGGACAAACGCTTTTCAAACAAGATTTCAGTGCAAGTTCTAGAAATATTTTAGCCAATACCGATTCCACAGAAACATTCGAAACGCCCTATTTCGATACCCTTACCGGAAATACGCCTTCTTTGCAGTATCATTTTGTGATCGATCCGCAGAGTAACGACCAAACCCCAGATAATTATAATGCCGGCGGTAATAATAATTCGTATTGGCTCAAGCATCAGTTCATGCCTTGGTATGCCTACGATGACGGCAGCGCAGAAGGTGGTTTTGGATTGGATTACGCGTATTTAGGAAATATTCCCGGTCAGTTTGCCATGGAATTCAATACGGCACAAGACGATTCGTTACGGGGAATTGCCATGTATTTCACCCAGGTAAAGGAAGATGTGAGTTTCCGCAGCTTTACCCTCCGGGTTTGGAAGAAATTATCGCCGGTGGGCACCGACGACCGACAGGACCAATTGATGTACGAATTTCCGGTAAGCAAGCCTGCGTATCGCGATAGCATCAATCATTTTGAGTACTTCTTCTTCGATTCGGTTTTATTCTTACCTAAGGGTCAATATTATATTGGATGGCACCAACGCCAGCCCTTTGTATTGAATGTAGGTTACGACAATAATTACCGCTACGCCGATGCCAATACGCCTAACCCCCACTTGTTCTATAATCTTTTGGGAAGTTGGGAACGCGCCGATTACAGCATTAAAGGCACGCCGATGATGCGCATGTTGTTTGGAGAACGCGTAAACTACCGTTTTTCTACCCAAAAAGTAAAGCCCTTAAAATTGCACGTTTATCCCAATCCCGCAAAGCAGTGGATTAAAATTGATGTACAATCGGGCAAAAGTTTGAAAGAAATTGTAATTCTCGACGCAACAGGCCGCAAGGTATTGCGCACGGATGATATTCAAATTTGGATTGCCGATTTACCCCGAGGTACGTATTATGTACATGCATTATACACCGACGGACAACGCAGCAGCGCCCCCATTAATCTCATACACTAATGATAGAAGACATTTCCGTTATTAACTTGAAAAAACGCCTCGATGCAGGCGAAGCCATAAACCTAATTGATGTTCGCGAAACCTTCGAATACGAAGAATTTCATCTTAACGGCACTTTAATGCCCTTGGGGGAATTACCCTCACGCCTGGAAGAAATTGAACATCTCAAAGAAGAGGAAGTGATCGTGCACTGTAGGTCTGGCAAACGCAGTCAAACCGCTCAACAGTTTTTGTTGCAAATGGGCTTCAAAAATGTTAGAAATTTGCTCGGAGGCGTATTAGATTGGCAAACCCATTTCGGGAACGACCCTATTTAATCCCTAATTTTCTGTAACTTCGGGCTTGTGAAACACCAATCCCCTGTTTTGGCCTTTTGGCGCAGTTCGTTATTGCTGATAGGGATTGGCATGGCTGTTTTTTTCAGTTTCTGCAATACCCAAGAAACCATTGTTAGCAGCGATAAGGATTCCTTATATTTTTGGAATTTACACGATACCGTCGATTATGTAGGCATGCAAGAATGCAAAACCTGTCACCACGAAATTCACCAAACCTTCGTGCATACAGGTATGGGTCAAAGCTTTGATAGGGCTTCCCCCGAGAAATCGAAAGGGAAATTTCCGATCATGCACCTACCCTGGAAAGAGCGCCGCGGAACTCCTATTTACGATCCCAAAACCGGATTTCATTACCAAGCATTCTGGCGCAACGACAGTTTGTTCATTCGACAGTACGAGTCTGATGCGCAGCAGCGAAATCTAGTGACCTTCATGCGTGAGGAGTATATACCTTATATCATAGGTAGCGGGCAGCATACCAATTCGCATTTTTGGACCGACGGATCGTATGTATACCAGGCGCCGCTCACGTTTTATACGCAAAAGGGAATTTGGGATTTACCGCCGGGTTACGAGCAACAAAATATTGGTTTTAACCGGAAAATCGACATGGAATGCATGAGCTGCCATAATGCCATGCCGAAAGTGGCGAAAAATGCAAAAAATTTC
>CBFHXF010000057.1:0-12155 GCA_965659745.1 Bacteroidia bacterium | reverse complement strand
ACTTGTAGCACCCGTCCACCGATACACATTACTAACCACATATATTCTCGAGACCAAATCAAAAGTTTGAGTCGTGTTAACCGAGCCTGACTGACTATTCTTATAATAAAACCGAACTTTTTTAGGAGCTGAAGACGCCATGGTAGTAGTGCGGTCGTATTTAATCTCAATATTTATAGAGGTATCGCCTGCCACCAATCGAAACCCATTTCGAGCCCCCGACACGCTATTTAATGCCGACTTAAAAACTACATTGACCCAACTATTGCTTTTATCCAAACTTCGTGCTTCGAAACCCACGGTATCAGATAATACTATTATAGAATCTCCCGTTTGTACATTATTCAGCTTAAAATGCACCTCTTTCGATACGCCATCACCACTTGAATTGGAATAAAATAAGGAACGTCCCATAAAACCAGTAGAAGTACTCCAATTTCCCGCGTAGGGTAAACCGCCAGCAACATAATAAGCACTAAAATTTTGGGCTTCTAAATTTTTGACAAATCCTGATAGGGCAGTAAAAAAGATGAATTTAAATGTTAACTTTAAGAAATCATTAAGCATAAACACAAAAGTAGGCAAAACTTTTCTGGTATCCTTTATAACTCAGCTAAAAGCGTTACCCGCACATGCAGCTTTAAGAATTTCTAATATATTGTTATGCAACCCTTTTTGAAGTATCAATTTTTAGGATGTACTGACCTTCTAAGCAATCTGAAGTTGTAAAAAATCAACAGCACCACTTCCATTGGCATTTAAATAGCCAAATGCCACCTTTAATACAGACGATTAGGTGCTCAAAGCTTACTTTCTGCTCGATGAAACGACAGCTCCTGTCATCAAAAACCGCAATTACAACCGCCCGATTTTTTCGGCCGGTGCTTTTGGGTTCCGCATGAACTTATCGATCCTACCAAAACCACAATTGCGAAAATTGCAAATATCCGCTGCACTATTTTTCTCGATATCATGAAACGAAAATACGTAATTCAAGGAAATATCAGACCTTTGCACTCATTTTATTCCGAACATGACCTATTTAAGCATAATTGATTTTGCCAGTGATTGGCTTTTCCACCTCGATGAGAAACTGCAATTTCTAGTTCAAGAGTACCGCTATCTGACCTATTTCATTCTATTTGCCATTGTTTTTACCGAAACAGGATTAGTGGTAATGCCCTTATTACCCGGCGATTCGCTCCTATTTGCCGCAGGTTCCATTGCCGCACTTGATAACACCTTAAATATATTCATCCTTATACCTTTACTAATTGCCGCCGCCCTTTTAGGCGATAATACCAATTACCTCATCGGTTCTAAAATAGGTATTCGTGTTTTTGACCTGAATTGGAAACTACTCAAACGCGAATACCTTATCCAAACCGAAGAATTCTATGAAAAACACGGCGGATATACGCTTATTATGGCCCGTTTTGTTCCGATAGTGCGCACTTTCGCCCCTTTTGCCGCAGGAATGGGCACAATGTCGTACAAGAAATTCATTACCTATTGTATCGCTGGAGCCGTATTATGGGTAACCTCGATTACATCTTTGGGTTATGCACTCGGACAAAACCCGTGGGTGAAAGACCATTTCGAAACCGTAGTTTTCGGCATTATCGGAATTTCGCTCTTACCGATGGTATTTCAATTCATCAAACACAAATGGCTCAAGCCAAAGTCATAGGCGTTCTTGGTTTTCCCATAGAACACTCTAAGTCGCCCAACATATTTAGCCGCTTCTTTGAAATTGAAGGGTTATCTAATTGGTCTTACCGGAAATTTTCACACGAAACGCTTCCCGATTTTATAGAAGTTCTGAAATTAGACACCCAAATTACGGGCTTCAACGTGACCATTCCACATAAGGAAGCTATTCTACCTTATTTACATGAAGTTGATGCCAAAGCAATACGGATAGGAGCGGTCAATACCGTTACCGTAAAAAGAAACGCCAATGGAACCCTCCATCTTAAAGGCTACAATACCGATTATTACGGATTCAAAATCAGCCTGGAAACCCTTCCCCAAAAGCCCAAAAACGCCCTCATTTTTGGAACGGGAGGTGCCTCAAAAGCCGTTTGTGCCGTATTAAACGATGTAAACATCCCCTATAAGTGCATTTCGCGAAAACCTAAGTCTGCCGATATACTTTCGTACAATCAAATAGAATCTGTTTGGAATCATCCCCACACCGTATTGATTAATACCACACCGGTGGGCATGTCGGGTTTCCCCCAAAAAGAATTTCCAATCCCTTTCGATAGTTTACCCTCTGATTTGAAAGTCATCGATTTGGTTTACAATCCACCCAGAACTCCTTTGATATCGGTTTGTGAAGAAAAGGGATTATATTGCATTAACGGAGCCTTAATGCTGCAAAAACAGGCCGAAATGGCTTGGGAAATATTTAAAAATAACGAATGAAAAACGCACAAAACTATATCATTTTCGGAGCACTCCTTTTCATTGGTGCTTGTGGAAGTTCAAAGAAAATGTCGCTCGAAAATTGGGAAAACGAATCCCATATCGAGAAAACCTTATATACATCCGAAGAGGTAGACGAAATTGTTACTGCCATTCTAAATTCCGAGCAAAAAGACCGTCCCTATCAAGCACCGGCTGATAAAGTGTGGCAATTAGAGCATACGGATTTACAGCTGAAGGTTAATTTCAAGGAGAAAACCTTAGACGGTTCCGCTACCCTATCGCTAAAACCCTATTACTATCCGCAACGAGAATTGATATTAGACGCCAAAGGCATGGATATTTTCGCGGTTGAATTGGCAGAACAAAACGGTCCGCAAACGAATCAACCTAAACCAGATCCTTTAATTTGGACGTATACCGATTCTTTGCATTTGCATATTCGTTTCCCCTATATCATGAACCAATATGAAACGGTTAAAATCCGCATCGACTACCAAGCCAATCCCGAACGAAAACTAGCCCAATCCATCAATTTAGCCCATACCGCCGTAAGCGACGATAAAGGAGTGTATTTCATCAATACCGACGGCTCCAATCCCGGCTATGCCACCCAAGTTTGGACGCAAGGCGAACCCGAATCCAACAGCCGTTGGTTTCCCACCATCGACAATCCCAATCAGAAACACACCCACCGATTTACCCTCGAATACCCCGACACACTTACCTCTATAAGCAATGGACATTTAATGGAAAGTAAAATACTTGGTAAGGGCTTGAAAAAAGACATCTGGGAGATGCGCGACAAACATGCGGTGTATTTGAGCATGTTCGCCATAGGTTCTTGGGAAGCCGTTCACGACACCGCCATTGTAGCGTTTCCCGAATCGTTTGAGGCATTGCCAATTCCTTTGCGTTATTACGTAGAACCCGCGTATAAAGCCTACGCCAAACAGATTTTTGGAAATACTCCCGAAATGATCAATTTTTTTGGAAACATCACAGGAGTGCCCTTCCCATGGAATAAATACGATCAAATTGTATGTCGTGAGTTTGTGAGCGGAGCTATGGAAAATACCACAGCTGTGATTCATAACGACCGCCTGCAAGATCCGAGTTATGAAATGGAAGATTATATTGCCCATGAATTATTCCACCATTGGTTTGGTGATTATGCCACGTGTGAAAGCTGGGGACATCTGTCTATGAACGAAAGCTTCGCTACCTATTCAGAATATCTGTGGCGCGAACACAAATACGGCAAGAACAACGCAGAAGAATGGCTTTATGACAATACCACCTATCCGTATTTGAATGACGAAGGCATGCCTTCTGAAGAATTAGAAACCACTCCCTTGATCAACCCGCATTTCAAACATGCGAACGACCAATTTGACGATATTCGCTACAACAAAGGAGCCCAAATACTCCATGAATTGCGCAATTTAATCGGAATGAACGCGTTCAGTGAGTCCATGAAATGTTATCTCAGCCAGCACGCTTATAAAAATGGCAACGCTTACGATTGGAAAAAATGCGTAGAGACGGTTACTGGAAAAAATATGGATCACTTCTTCAATTCTTGGTATTTCCAAGGAGGAGAATTCAAATTACTATATCGTACCGGGATAGATTCGGCATCTGGCCAACCCACACTGGTATTAAATCCGGGAATTGCCGAGAATGAGATGTCCGTGAGCGTATTAAAATCCTACGGTCGCGCCAAAACCCAACAGGTATATTTCCATGTGCTTGGCAAAAACAATCAAACTTGGGATACCTCTCTCATAATTTACCCCTATCATGAAACTTTAAACATTGCCTTGCCCTTCGTAGATTCTATGGTTCTGGTAACCTATACCAACCCTCAGAATTATAATTACACCTTCAATACAGACCTACGAGAAAAGGCCAACATTTATAATGTGAGCTTGTTTCCTGATTTCTTAAGACACGCCCATTATGCCCTCAAAAACGAACGTTTTTCTTATTTCGAAAAGGTAAATATTATAGGGAAGGCCTTCAGGGAGATCAATACCTTCGGCGTAAGTTCTTACGACTTAACATCCCTAATGGTTGAAATGGCTGTAAAAGGACTGCAGATTGATAGAATCCAAAAAAATGCACGTCCTCTTTTGTCTAAATTGAACTTTGAAATCGTACAAGAATTATACCGCAATCATTCGTTAAAGAACCCACAACAGTTGCAATTACTGCAAAACTATTACGATTCTATTTTTGCAATTTTCACCACAGAATCGAGAATGGAACATCAAGTTTATTACTTCAATTTTTTACAACAATTAGAAAGCAACTTCTCAAGTATAACCCCAAAATCCAATCGACTCATAACAAAACCCATTAGCGATAAATGGTTACATGGCAATTCTCTCACGTTGTTAGAGGCGGCCCTTATGGAATCCTATTTCATCAAAGGAAATATGGCATCAACCATTGAGATCATATTAAACAGTGTAAGCAATTCCATGCCCATAAAAGCGAGATTCCTTAATAATTTATGGGATGAATCGCTTGTTGGCTTATGGACTGCAGAAGAAAAAATTGCCACGATGCCGGTAATTGCAAAACTCAATTGGAGTAATGATTTACTTTTAAAATGGCTGGATCGCGCTTTCATCAATGGAAGCCGAGAAGAATCACTTATTCTCGATGCCTGGGTACAACAGCTGAAAACAGCGACTGAATATACGCGCACCACACAATACTACTTTCGAACCGAATGGCAACAGTTACAAATGGATAAAAGTCAATCAAATTTACAAGATCCGAGTAGCCAACTGCGTTATTCCATACTTGAAAGTCTTTTTTCCATTAAATCCGAATAAAACACAGGTTTATTCGGCTCGATTAGGCCTTAATTTCGATTAAGTCAAAATAAACTCAAGGTAAACCCTTGGTGTTTATTTAAAATCATTCTAAATTTGCACGACTTGGAAACGACAGCGTACGACATGGATTTTGACACCCCCTGGGAAATTGATTCTCTAAAAGCGGGTGATTTAACGTCCAGACTGGCAGAGATGGGTTGTGTTCCAGGAACCGAAATCACCAAGTTATACAACGCTCCAGGCGGAGATCCTATTGCATTTCAAATAGACTCTTACATTCTTGGGCTTCGTAAAAGCGAGGCCCAACAAATCCTCATTCGTCCATTAACCCAAAGTTAATCAAAACGTGAAACGTATCGCCTTAATCGGAAATCCCAACTGCGGTAAGTCCACGCTTTTCAATAGAATCACGGGCCTAGGCCAAAAAACCAGCAATTTACCCGGTACTACCGTTGAGGCCTATGTGGGGAAAACCCGACACGACAGCCAAGAAATCGAATGGGTAGATTTACCTGGCATTTACAGCTTGTTTACCAATTCCGAGTATGAGCATGTGGTTAATACCCACCTACTGGCTAAGGGCGTGCCCAAACTTGATGGTATCTTGTTCGTTTTCGACAGTTCCAATTTACGTCGCAATCTATTGTTGTACTCGCAAATTGCAGAGCTCGGCATTCCTTCTGCGGGAATTCTGACTATGGGAGATACGGCCAAAAGGCGGGAAATTGATATCGATCATAAGCGATTGTCGGAAGTATTAGGTATTCCCATTATCTCGCTAAATCCCAGGTCCGACAAAACCATTAAGCCCATTTGGATTCTAATCAATGAACTCCAAAAGGGGCATATGCTCACCGAAAATGAAGGCTTTAAAGAACGCTTAACGCGATTTACCGAGGGCACTATTGACCGAGGAATAAGTGAAGAAACCCTGCGCCGCTATGCCGATATCGACAAGGTAATCAAAGAAGTCATTCCTCAAAAAAAGCGTTTAAAAGCGTTCAACACCCTTAAGATAGATCGCATTTTAACCCATCCCGTTTATGGATTAACAGCTTTTTTACTGGTTATGTTGATCCTTTTTCAGGGCGTTTTTAGTTTAGCCGAAACCCCAATGTCGCTTATCGAGCATTTCTTTGCCTATCTGCGTGACGTTTCCAGCACCTGGTTTCAAAACGAATACCTCTCTAGCTTTTGGTCCAACGGATTATTAAGCGGACTAGAGGGTGTGGTCATTTTCGTGCCTCAAATTTTCATTTTATTCTTCCTAATTGGCATACTTGAAGACAGTGGCTACATGGTGCGGGCCAGCTTTATTAGCGACCGCATTATGCGCAAAGTAGGGCTCAATGGCCGTTCGATCATTCCATTAGTGGGCGGATTTGCGTGTGCCATCCCAAGTATCATGGCCACCCGCACCATACGTGATAAAAAAGAACGATTGGCCACCATGCTCATTGTGCCTTTAATGAGCTGCAGCGCACGTTTACCCGTTTACGTGCTGCTCATATCGCTCGCCGTACCCAAAGGCACTTTTTGGGGACCGCTACCCGCTCAAACCACCCTCATGACGGCGGCGTATTTTGCGGGCATCGTATTGGCTATTGTATTGGCATGGATTTTCAAGATACTTCATCGAACTCCAGAAACCTCAGAATTCGTCTTAGAACTTCCCACCTACCAAGCCCCAAGATTCCAAACGGTCGTTCAAGGTGCCTGGATTAAATGCAAAGCATTTTTAAACGAAGCCGGTAAAGTAATTGTAGTAATTTCGATGGTACTTTGGGCCTTATCTTCTTTTGGTCCGGGGGAAGCCTTTCAGAACGCCGAGCGCCGCGCCGAGTTAGAATGTGCTAGTATAACTTCCCCAGAAGAAAAAGAAATGGCCATTGCCAATTTGCAAAACACCTACCGTTTGGAAGAAAGTTATGCGGGGCGAATGGGGAAATTCATAGAACCTGTAATAAAACCTTTGGGTTACGACTGGAAAACAGGCATCGCGCTGATTTCATCTTTTGCGGCTCGTGAAGTTTTTGTTGGCACTATGAGTACCTTGTTTACGCAAGACGATGGTAATGAAGATGTGGTGGGTATTCGCAAGAAAATGCAAATGGTTAAAGACCCTGCCACCGGAGAACCCCTTTATGGAGCTCCTTACGCCATAAGTTTGATGCTATTTTATGCCTTTGCCCTTCAATGTATGAGCACGATGGCCGTATTAAAAAAAGAAACCGGATCATGGATTTGGCCTATAAGTATGTTTATTATTTATGGGCTTGCCGCTTATATAAGTGCGTTCATCGCCTATAATCTTCTTTCGTAAGTGATTTCTTCCACAAACGCCTTCTAGCAAAAACAAAATTGCTTTTTAGGCGTTATTTTCGTAATTTTGCACGGCTAAAAATACACATTTGTAAAGCATATATGAGGCAGTTAAAAATATCCAAACAGTTTACCAATCGCGAAAACAAATCTCTTGACAAGTATTTGAACGAAATTTCTAAAGTTCCAATGATTGATGCACAGGAGGAAGTGCAACTTGCCCAGCGCATCAGAGAAGGAGATCAAGCGGCATTGGAAAAACTGGTAAATGCCAATTTAAGATTCGTAGTATCGGTTTCTAAACAATATCAAAACCAAGGTTTAACCCTAGGTGATTTAATCAATGAAGGAAATATGGGCTTGATTAAAGCGGCAAAACGCTTTGATGAAACCCGTGGATTTAAATTCATTTCTTACGCCGTATGGTGGATCCGTCAATCTATTTTACAAGCTTTGGCAGATCAAAGTCGTATCGTTCGTTTGCCTTTGAACAAAGTAGGTAGCTTAGGTAGAATTACCCAAGCAGCGGCTCGCTTAGAACAAGAACTAGAACGCGAACCAACCCCTCAAGAAATTGCCGATTCATTAGATATCGCCATCACAGAGGTTGAAAATGCACTTCGTTCCAGTGGCCGTCATTTGAGTATCGATGCTCCATTGGCAGAAGGAGAAGACAATACACTTTTGGGCGTTCTTGACAACAACGATGAGCCCAATCCCGACATGCCTTTGTTGAATGAGTCATTACAAAACGAAATCAATCGTGTTATTTCTACCTTGAGCGATAAAGAGCGCGATGTATTGAAGTATTACTTCGGTTTAGATGGCAACCCTGCGCACACCTTAGAAGATATTTCTGACAAAGTTGGATTGACCCGCGAAAGAGTACGTCAAATCAAAGAAAAAGCGTTGCGCAGATTGCGTAAATCAAGCAAAAGTAAGATTCTTAAAACCTATTTGGGTTAAGACTCATCGTATCTTATGCATTAAACGCAAACATACGTATTTGCGGAACTTTTAATCCTATATATAAAAAGAAATGCCTCACTTTATAGCGAGGCATTTCTTTTTATAATTAAGGCCTGGTTACGATAACCGAACCTTTGTACACATATAACTTATTGTCGACATATCGGAACAGCAGTTCGTAGCCATACACACCCTCCATAATGGGCTTACCTTCGGGATCTAAACCATTCCAGCGATTCTCTGGATTGTCGGTATCGAACACTTTACTGCCCCAGCGGTCGTAGATTTTAAATGAATAGCGCTCCAATCCAAACGTTGAACTCGGTCCAAAGTCATCATTCAAACCATCAACGTTGGGCGTGAATACATTAGGCAGCCACATAAGCAACTCTGGTTTTAGGAAGATATTGCCGAAAGCACTATCGCGACACCCATTTGCGGTGCTAGCGAACAAACCTACTTTGAAGTCTCCCGTTGTACTGAAGGTTTTAAAAACAGGCGCCAAACCATTATCACTTTGCCCGTCTTCAAACTTCCAATTCAACTGATCCGCTCCGCTTCCCGTATAAGTGAATTTCCAATCGGTTTCCATACCGCGGGAAAGCAAATACTCAGAGGTAAAGCTGGCACTGGGCTTCGTGAAGATTTGTAAGGGGAAGTCCATGGCTTTGCCAATACAACCTTTATCACTGGTTACCGTTAATTTAACCACGAAGCTACCTGCGGTAGTATAGGTGTGCTGTGGGCTTCCCACGGAAGACGTACGGCCATCACCAAACTCCCAATTATAAGAAGGGGTACCAGAATTCAAAATCAAACTACGTCCGAATTGTAGAGGCTCGCCCTGACAACCATCGCGACCCGTAATGCTCACTTGTGGGGTTTCGGCAACATAGATGCGATCTTGGAAACCACTCATACAATTATTAGGAGAGGTGACCAACATATAAACGTCATGCCAACCGGTATCTGTAAGCGTTTGATTGGGTAGGTCTTTGCCATTAAATACTACGGGCGACTTTCCTACTATGGCCCAATCGTAATTGGAACCTGGATTGCCATTTTCTAATGTAGAATTCACAAAAGTGAATACATTATTGGCAATACATTGTGTTTTCTGATTGATACTGAATTGGGCTTGTGGAACCGTAAACACCTCAACGGTTTTCGTCAATGAATCTTTACAGCCCTTATCGGTTGTTACCACTAGTTTTATTAATTTCAGACCCGGAGCCAAGAATTTCTTATTAATCACATCAGTATTGGCATCTTTGGTGCCGTCGCTGAATACCCAATTATTGGTAAATGTACCATTGTAATTGGTGTTGTTAATCAAATTAAATCCTTGAGAATAAAAACACGCGGTGTCTTTATTACTTACGAAATCAACGGCGGGGCTGCTTACCACGTACGCTTCGGTAGTGACACTATCTTTACAACCGTCTTCGGTGGTAATTACATGTTTAACCAGATAACTACCTATACCCGAATAACTATGATCTATAGAATCTAAATTAGTGTCTTTTCCGTCTCCTAGGTCCCAAAAATGAGTCACTTTTTTACCATTTATGCTCCAAGGGTTAGTGCTAACAAAATGGAAACTATTGCCATCTAAACATTGCGTTGCATAATCTGGAGTAATAGACGCATCGGGTTCGTGGAATATTTCAATATTGCGCTCAACTGAATCTTTACAGCCATCGGTAGTTTCTGCTATCAAACGCACCCAAAAGGTACCCGCAGATGGAAGGGTTTTATTCGGGATAATCTTGGCATATGCATTGGTACCGTCTTCAAACAACCAATTGCTGCGAGCCGTTAAAGTAGCATTTGGGGGGGCGGTACTCTGGCACTCCAATTTGAAGTAGTGATTATTAAAACATTGACTAGAATCGGTTACCACTAATACCGCTGTGGGTTCTGGAGCTACAAATAATGAGGCTTCAATAGTATCTCGACAACCCACATCCGTAACCGTAACCAAATAGAATACTTGGCGCCCTGTATCGGAGAAAGTCACGTTAAAGGACCCCTTGTTATCATAAGTAGTCCCATCAACTATCCACCGATTGTCAAACAAACCGGAGTAAAGCGTATTGTCACTTAATTCAAATTCATTATTTAAAAAACACTTCTCCAGTGTTCTTGTTCCGATTTGTGCTTCCGCAATCGGATTTACTACAAACGTAGAATCAACGGTATCTCGACATCCGTAATCGGTTTCGGTAATCAACCTTATACCGAGTGTACCTGAATCGGCAAAGGTATAAAGGATACTACTATCTGCACGGGCAGTGAAGTTTGTATCTAAACCACCATCACTAAAAGACCAATATGAAATGAATCGGCCAGTTGGAGATTCAGAAGCATCAACGAAAATAGAGGGTGCATCCTGACAATACACAGAGAATGGCAATTCCATTTTTGCGGTAGGATACGGATGTACCACCATAAGTGTATCGAGCGTATCACGACATCCTTTTTGAGTTTCAACGATGTAACGCAAAACGTTGGAACTCGCAGAATCGTAATGTATATCAAAAACTATGGAGTCTCCATTTACATATTCAAATGTCAATGCCTTTACGCTCTCCCATTTGGATAATTTCCAAGAATCATTGTTGTAGGTTGAACCGTCTGATAATCGGAAATAGTTTTCCTTATTACATTGCACCACTGAATCTCCGGTTATACCTGCTATAACAACATTAGCACGCATTACGTAACTGGAATCAACGGCGCTACAAAATGTAGCAGTGTCAACGATACGCAACCACACCATTTCATCGGAAGTTACATTATAGGTACTCTTCCGAGATGAGTCTTGCCATGTATATAAGTATTTATTAGAAACAGGCGCCTCCATTGTAACATCCAAAGTATTGGCGCATTGTATGGTAGTATCGGGGAAATTAAAAATTGGTCCAGGTAAAACGTTAATTATTTTACTTCGGTAAATGGTATCTACTTTGTTACAATTATTCAGTACTACTGACTTCATGATAACATAATAGGTACCCACTTTTTCAAATTGATGTATCACAGAATCTCCATCAACTTCGGGAGTTCCATCTCCAAAATACCAACGAACACCTGTAACATTCTTATTGGTGTATTTTGCGGTAAGGGTAACCGGTTCAGATGGACATTTACCTTTTCTAGAAATTTTGAAGTCGTATTCCACGCTCTCAAATAAAGCACCTGCCGAATACGAATAACTTTCATATGGACCCGTACCATAAGCAACCACAATACAACCACTGTCACATTCAATGATATTAGAACTTGGGTTGGCTACCGCTATTTGCGCATAGGCATAATTTCCACACGTAACCGTTTTGAAATTACTCTTGTTAATAAACGATCCGTTTAATTTTACCGCATGGGTAGCATTTTTATCTACCAAAATATTAACCCAATGCCGGCGCATATTACTAGTAGTTGCTGTACCAACTATTGTTTTCAATAATCTTTGATTAACATCAGGGGAAATGAATATCGCAGCATCGCCATCTTGACTTCCAGACCAACCGTTACACGCTCCATTTTTCATATACTGCGCTACATAGGCAGGTCTACTCGTGT
>CBFHXF010000056.1:0-12166 GCA_965659745.1 Bacteroidia bacterium | reverse complement strand
AATATCAAGACTCCAACAAATACAATCAATACAAAAACAATTACGATTAACAAAAATTTAAAGCCATCAAAATGTTTTTGCACCATGCTAAAATTACGATATAAATCAATTCCTATTTTAACTAAATAAAATAAAAAGGTAGATATTAATATCAAGAGCATTATTTTCATCGGAATGAATAAATCCATAACAAACCAGGTCTCATAGAAATTAATTTGTATTACTATATCCGATTTGAAGAATGCTGAAAACACCAAATTCAAGAAAATTACCACACTCGGCAAAAAATGCCATAAACTCAGAGGCGGTTTATTCAGTGGATAAAATAAAAAGTTAAAATATCGGTAAAAGAAATAGCCCAAATTGAAGGAAACGCTCGTAAAGAATAGCGTAAAGGGCCAAAACCACGTTGAAAAGCAGTTCACCCATTGCAGATTGTGAATACCTGGCAATACCGAT
Organism: Bacteroidia bacterium; assembly: GCA_965659745.1. Classification (GTDB taxonomy): domain Bacteria; phylum Bacteroidota; class Bacteroidia; order NS11-12g; family UBA955; genus VMCP01. Next base: position 11,707 of record CBFHXF010000056.1, on the reverse strand, counting down.
CGTATAGAAATAATTATAAGGCAATACAGTATAAATTTAACCTCTTTATGAATTTTTTTTACAGCCAAGGCCCAAAAAGCGGTCAAAAGGGCGCCAAGCGAAACAAAGAGCGAAAAATAATTGAGCAAGTTAAACAACGGTTCAAAGATAAGACCGTGTTTGGTAATAAAATTCGTACATTTTCAACAAAAATTATTATTTTGCCCCATGCTCAACAAAAAATTCATTGCATTATTCGGTTTTGGACTCCTGTTTTTTTCAACCAACACCCAAGCCCAAAATACCCCCTATATCGATCCCATCTACAGCAACGTAAGCACCTCAACCGTTAACTATTCAGATGTTTACGAGGATGCTTTTCACAAAATGGACATCTACCAACCCCAAGGAGATACCCATACCAAACGACCGCTCCTTATATATATACACGGTGGAGCCTTTTATGCCGGCGATAAGGCCACTCCCGATTGCGTGGATTTCTGTACCCACTTCGCCAAAAAGGGTTACGTAGCCGTTTCGGTTAACTACCGCCTCGCCAATCCCTTATTATTCTTAGCCAATAGATCCATTCAACTCGACGCTGTGCTCAAAACCATGGCCGACGTTAAATCTGCCATCCGCTACTTTTCCAAAGATGCCGCCACTAACAATACCTACAAAATAGACAGTAATGCCGTGTTCATCGGCGGCTATTCTGCCGGTGGTGTGGCAGCGCTACATACCGCATGGGTTACCGATAGTTCCGAACTAGATCAAGAACTACTCTCCATTATGAAAAGCGGAATCAAAACTTTCGAGGGTGATGCAGGCAATTACGGTTATACCCACAAAATCAAAGGCATATTTAGTCTCGCCGGCGCGCTATTCAAAACCGCCTATGCCAGTCCAGGCGACGTACCCGCTTACCTCGCACATGCCAAAGACGATGGAACCGTGCTAATTGATTGTGCTCCCGGATTGAACGATTCACGTGTAGTAACCCTTTGTGGAACCGGCAAAATTTATCCCCGCTTGGATACGGTAAATGTACATTACGATACGATGATTTTAGAAACCGGCGGACATGCATGGCCCGGCCTCGGCAATAATGGCGCTGATTTTAAAAATGCCGTTAACGAAATCGCCGAATTCTTCTATCCATTGCTACTCGATAACGTGCGACTTAATGCCAGCAAAGCTCAAAAAAGTCCCATCCAATTTTATCCAAACCCCAGCACCGGAACCTGTACATTCCAACTTCCTACTGACCAAAAATCGGTAGAAATTCGCATTTATAACCTACACGCACAGCTGCTATTTTCAACCACGCTCACCGAAACCACCACGCTGAAATTGCCATTACAATCCGGACTTTACAAAGTGGTAATGACCGGTAAACATGCCCAAACCGAAACCTTGGTAATTGAATAAAAGCACATCAAGCAAGCGCATTTACTTTACAAGCAACAGAGCCGGTACTGTGGCCGCGCTCCGTACCGCTTGGGTTACCGATAGTTCCGAACTCTATCAAGAATTACGCTCATTTAAGTCGCCGCGTAAAACTTCCGCATTTCCCATACATGGGGGAAGCTTACACACGATAGGAACACAAAAAATTGAGCCCAGTAAGCCGTCACGCCTGAATCCGACATCCATAAAAATCCTCCAATCAACGCAAACGCCCCCAATGAAAAAGGCCATGCCGTTTTCCATAAATCGGCGTTCGTATACGACAGTCCCTTGCGCAAATGTGACCAGCCGTTAAGGCTGTGGTGACCCACAAAATACAATCCAAAGGCTACCAGTAGAGGTAAGAAATATCCTATTAGCAAAATCAATAAAACTTTGCGCAAACCCGAATAAATCGGATTCAAATACGAAAACAGGGCTATTCCTATGGCTGAAAATGCCAATATCCATTCCATAATGGAAAGGCCTCCAGCTGTTGAGTTTACCGGTATTTTCGGAACATCAAAATGAGGTAAAAAGGCGTTCAGTTCGCTCACATGCGTTAATAACACCGCCGCCAGTAGCCAAATTCCCCAGGAAAAAGAAAAAATCGAGGCTTTTAAACCCATTTCCTTAAAATCGCTTTCGCCAAAATGCCAAGCCGAATACAATAAAAATAGAATCAATCCCAAGGGCGCATACAACTGCCAAACGACCCATATCAGCGCCATTAAACCCAGGTATTTTGCGAAAAATGCAAAAGAAAAATTGGCTTTTGTGCCTTTCGATTCCAATACATGATCTAAAGCCCCATGCGGAATTCCAACCAATAGCAGTAAAAGCAACAACAAAACATGAGCAATAAGGGTAAATCCCAAGGCATATAAAAGTCCGACTAGGGCCGCCATGGCTACCGACTTGTTTTGTTGTATTCCTGAAAGGGTCCTACCTATTATATCCCCGAATGCCGCTTTAATAAACGGGACTTTCGGCAAGCTCATCAAAATGGGTATTTCTTCCGTTAAGCGTGTTTTTTCTTCTAAAAATCGGAGCACTTTAGGCGCCTCTATATGTTGAAACAAGCGACTGAAAATTTCCGAACCCCTATTGGGTTCCTTTTTTAGCACTTGCAAGAGCAAACGATCGTAAAAGGCAAAACGCCCCTTTTCATGCCCGGCCGGACGATGGAATCCCCAAAAATGCCCCTTACGTCCATTTTCAGCAATACGCATCGCATCGAAAACCATGGCTTTGAAGGCGTAACCCGTGCTGGGTTTGATTCTACCCGCGCGACTGCCGGTGCGAAGTGCGTGTCGGCCCATATAATCGTTAGGTAAAGTCGCCGCGCTCATAGGAATAACCCCATGCTCTTGATGTTGTATCGTTATAGAACCAAAATGTTGCTCTATATACGCATGTAATGCAGGTTCTGCTTGTTCTTTGGTAATGATTTTGTCTCCAAAACGTGTCAATTCTACCAGGGCTTTATAAGGACCAAATGGCAAAACATACATGAATTGCGTAGACTCCATTTGGGGCACGCTAAAATCCATCATGGTAAAGGTAGCCGCATCAAAAACAGGCTGCGGCGATTCTACGATCCAACCGTAAAACGATTGATGCAAATGGGCTTGATAAGACTTACAAGGCAAAAATTCGGGAGGTCGCGCATCAAAAACTTCGGCAGCGGTGTACGTAATACCGGATCCACTTTTTACCTCATGGGGATGACATTGCGTTTTCAGGGCTTCGACCGAATCGGTAATGCGACATACGTTGAGCCGTTCTAAGACTTCCCCCGAAAAGCGAAATAAATCTTCGCTGCGAATGTGATAATAGCGATAGGGCGCAATGGAGGTTTGGGTGCCGTTTACGTTTATTTGGGACCACGACGCGCTTACAAGGTGGGCCACACCCATTTGGCTTATTTCGGCATCGGTTGCCCAAAAACAGAAGGTTTTATCGTTGCTGTATGCGCCCTCTTTATAGGGTTTTGGGTCAATATAGCCTATTTTTTTATGGTGGAGTACCCCGGCTTCGAAGAGTTTTATGAGTAAAAGTGAATGGGCCGCACCCATCCCCAAAAAGAGAAAATCGAAGTGATTTTGGGTAGATGTAGGGGCCGACATAAAAGAGGTATCATTTTGAAAAACAATCAATAGGTGGTTTTTGTTCTATGGATCTTTAACCGATAAACACGTTACCATCCTCAACTACAGGTTCAGGATGGTAACGATAATATCTAAAATAGGTGAGGAAAGATTATTCCTTATTTTTCAGCTGTCCCAAAAGAGCCCTTGCCCCATTTACTACCCATCGTTTCTTATCCCAATTTTCACTATCTACAATTGGCAATATTTGCGCAAATCCATCCTGCTGGATGCCTATTGCTATTTCAAACATTTTAAACTTTATGGTTGGCGATTTAATGGAACCGTCTAATGTATAAAAAGCGTAGTTTTTACCTTCAAAATTTACAATTGCCGATTCGGGGAGTACCAAAGCCTTTTGTTCCCCCAAGTAAATAGACGCATTTACCATCATACCCGGCCTCATTTCTGAATAATCCTTTGACAAATGGGCATGCACCATTGCGGCACCATCGGACTGAATATTTGCTGAAACTAAAAATACGTTGGCCTTTCTAGGTGCCGTATTTTGCGCATCACCCAATAAATTAAAGTCGATCGTTTGACCTATTTTAATGGCCGACCAATCTTTCTCAAATACCCGTAATTCTAAATGCAGATCTTCAAACGAATGTAACGTTAAAATCGGATTTTGAGCAGATACATAGGCCCCATTTCCTACATGAATATCTCTTATTAAACCCGAATTTTCAGCATAATAAGGTATTTCAAAGCGTATGCCATTTGAATTTACCTCCTCTAATTGAAATCCACTCAAGCGCAGCTGTGCTGAAACCGCATTCAATGCCACTTGATTGATAGCCGTTTCTGATTCAATTTTCTCGACTTCTTTTTGGGCATTAATTTTATCTACATACAAACTTTTTTGTCGGGTTAATTCCAAATTTAATTGCTTCTGTTTAATCGATAATTCTAAATATTTCTTTTGCAATTCAATAAAATCAGGATTTTTAACCCAAAATAAAATTTGTCCTTTCTTTATCTGAGTACCGGGTAATAACTCACCCATCCGAATATATCCACCATATGGAATATGAACCGACTGTGTATTTTGAGGAGGGGTAGATACAACGCCCCGTGCCGATATGCGGCGAGAGATCACTCTGTATTGGGCTGTATCTATTACGATTTCTGCATTTTTTACTTGCATTTCGCTAAGTTCTAATACAGACTCTTCATTAGCGGATACTTCCATAATTGTTTCTTGCGAATTACATGCGCCAAAAACAATCAAGGCCCAAATAACAAAACCATATATTATTATATTATTTTTCATTTTTAATTTATTAAATATTGCTGTTCGTATTGATGTGTGTTATACATTTTTTTACTTTCAATCCATTTCATTTGAATCTGCCATACTTGATCCATACCTCTTACCAAATCCATCAAGGAAATAGCCCCATCTTCATAAGATCGATTCAACTGAAATTCTAATTTTTCCGCTGTTGGTAATGCCGTATTTACCATAAATTCAAGGGTTTTTTCATCAATCTTTATTAAATCAATAAGACGTTTTATTTCTAAACCAATCTGCGCCTTTCTGTATTCGGTTTCTGCCACTTTTGAGCGATACATGGCCTTTTTTGATTGTGATTTTTGATATTCACTACTCCATGAGAACAAGGGAACTCCCATTCCTATGGTAATACCTTGAAATCTATTCGAATTATCATACCAATCTTCTCCGCCGGCAAGATTCGGTCCGAGTCCGTTTAAAGATTGATTAAAATAACCCAATCGTATATCAGGCAACAATTTAGACCTTGCAACTTTATAACTCAAATCGCTCATTTGCAATTCACCCAAGAGTAACTTATCCCAGATGAGTGCCTCTTGAACCGTATCAATTCTACTCATGGGCATTTCCACTTCTTCAACCGCAATACTATCTCCGATGCTCAAGTTCAATTCTAAAAACAGTCGTTTGTAGGCATTCCCATAAACCGCCCTTTCATTTTGAATATCCATTACCACATTCTCTTGGGCTGTTTGGCTTAAAAACGCATCCAGAGCACGAACATCTCCAACCTTATTACGTGTTGCAAGCGCTTGTGTCAATTGCTGGAAATAGGTGAGCTTTTTCTCTAAAATTTCAATTTTCTTTTTCGAAAAATACAAATCATTCCAAAACATTTGAATATCACGTTGCAGCCGTTTTCGTTCTAAAGATTCCGACAAAGAAGCCAATTCGTATGCGGTTTTATTGAACTTTCGAGTATTCCTGAATTCCCATGGATTTACAAGTTCTTGTGAGATTCCAAAATGCCGATCGCTCGAGAAAATGCTGTTATACTGACCTCCCATGAACTCAATTTGAGTTCGCTGCGCAGGAAGCGAGCCTTTCACCTGAAAACCGGCCGCTTCACGATTCCATTCCTTTGATTTCAATTTCAAATTATGCTCAAAGCCTATATTGAGTGCGGCTTCCATTGTTTTTATGGTAACAGGTGCATTTTGACTGTACAAAGGGGCAACCCCGAATGCCATACATACTATTAAGGCGCTTAGCGACTTTTTAGCACTTAATCGATCGATGTACCGCTCATTAATCCAATACAATACAGGGAGCACCAACAAAGTAAGCAGGGTAGCCGATACCAAGCCCCCAATAACTACCGTGGCCAATGGTTTCTGAACTTCGGCCCCCGCTGAAGACGAAATAGCCATAGGCAAAAATCCCAACGAAGCCACTGCCGCCGTCATAATAACAGGCCGCAAGCGATTACTCGTTCCTGAAATAATTCTATTTTTCAAATCGAGCATTCCATTTTTCTTTAAATAATTAAATTCTGAAATAAGAACAATACCGTTCAATACCGCTACACCAAACAGAGCAATAAAACCAACACCTGCAGAAATACTAAAAGGCATGCCTCGTAAACTCAAAGCCCAAATTCCCCCAACCGCAGAAAAAGGTATGGCACTAAAAATCAATGCACTTTGCGAAATGGATTTAAAAGTAAAATACAGCATAAAAAAGATCAATAAAAGGGCTAAGGGTACCGCTACCGACAAACGGGCTTTCGCTTCTACCAAGTTTTCAAACTGCCCGCCAAACGTTAATGAATATCCCGGCTCCAATTCTAATTTTTCATCTAATAATTTCTTAAGATTTGAAACCACGGTTTCCACATCGGCATTTCTTACGTTGAATGCCACGATTATTCGGCGTTTGGTATCGTCACGTTGAATTTGATAAGGTCCCTCGACCAAATCTACAGAGGCCACAACGCCTAAGGGCAAGGTCGTACCCGAGGCCACCATTACCGGCAAATTCTCTAAAGAATTAATTTGACTGCGACTGTTTGAGTCTAAACGGACAACCAAATCGAAAGATTTTTCGCCTTCGTATACTTTCCCAGCAGCGGCGCCAGAATAGGCCATTTGTATTTGTTCATTAATGGTTTTTACATCCAAGCCATAGCGTGCAATCGCATCTCTCTTAAAGCGTATGACCAATTGTGATACACCCGTTACCGATTCCACATAAATATCCTCTGCCCCCTGAACTTTCGCCACTAATGCTCCAACCTCAGCAGCATATTTAGATAATTTATCTAAGTCTTCCCCAAAAATTTTAACCGCTACATCTTGTCTCACTCCGGTCATTAACTCATTGAATCGCATTTGAATAGGTTGCTGAAAACTAAAATTAACTCCCGGAAGTTGCGCCAATACTTTTGCCATAGTATCTACCAATGCCTCTCTATTTTGAGCACTTTTCCACTCCTTTTGCGGTTTCAAAACCACCATAATATCTGCAGCCTCTATGGGCATAGGATCGGTAGGAATCTCTCCCGAGCCTATTTTAGACACCACTTGTTTTACCTCCGGAAAATTCTCTAACAACAGCCGCTCTGCCTTTTGCGTTAGTTCTAAACTGGATTTTAAGGAACTCCCCGTGATTAAAGTAGCCTGAACCGCTAAATCGCCTTCATCTAATGTAGGAATAAACTCCCCTCCTAATTTCGTAAATCTCCAAAACGAAACCACTAAAAGCAGCAACGCCAATACCAAGATAGGCTTCTTATATCCAAGCAACCGATTCAAGACCCGGGCGTACGCATCCTTTAACTTATCCATGATCACATCCGATTTACTCCGCTTTGATTTGATTTCCTTCGATAAAAATAAAGCAGACGCCACCGGCACATACGTAAGTGACAATAAAAAAGCGCCCACTATGGCAAAACTCACCGTTTGGGCCATCGGTCGGAACATTTTACCTTCGGTTCCTATTAAAGCCAACAAGGGTATGTACACGATTAGGATGATGATTTCACCAAATGCGGCGGCATTTCTAATTTTACTAGACGATACATATACTTCCGCGTCCATCTCCGATTGCGTCAATCTCCGCGATTTTTGTCTTATTGCCAAATGATGCATCGAGGCCTCTACAATAATGACCGCCCCATCTACAATTAATCCAAAATCAATGGCACCTAAACTCATCAAGTTGCCCGATACTCCAAATAAATGCATCATTCCAAATGCAAACATCAATGCCAAAGGAATCACCGATGCCACAATCAACCCTGCCCGGATATTTCCCAAAATCAACAACAAGACAAAAATTACAATTAATGCGCCCTCTATTAAATTTTTCGTTACTGTTCCTATAGCCCTATCTACCAATTGAGTACGGTCTAAAAATGGGGTAATTTTTATTCCCGGGGGAAGCGTTTTTCGTATTTCCGCAATCCTGTTCGTTACCTCCTTTATAACGGCTGAGGAATTCTCGCCCTTTAACATCATTACGATGGCACTCACCACCTCTCCCTCCCCATTTCGGCTGCTCGCCCCATAGCGTACGGCATGCCCCCATCTCACCTGTGCAATGTCTTTTATTAATATTGAAGAAGCGCCCACTCCCTTAACAGATATTTCTTCGATATCTGCTAACGAACCCACCAAACCTTCACTTCGAATGAAATAGGCCGCGCCATTCTTTTCAATATAGGAGCCTCCGCTGTTCTCATTATTCAGTTCCAAGCTTCGGAAAATATCCTTCAATTCAATTCCCAAAGCCGACATTTTTTGGGGATCTACAGACACTTCATACTGTCGAAGCTCACCCCCTAAGGCACTGATATCGGCAACACCCGGCGTTCCCAACAATTGCCTTCTCACTATCCAATCTTGAATATTCCTTAGATCTTGAAGGCTATATTGATTTCTATATGGTGCTTCCGCTTCTACTACGTATTGGTAAATCTCTCCCAATCCCGTTGTAACAGGCGCCATTCCCGGCATCCCCACACCCTTGGGTATATCAGCCACTACAGCACCTAAACGCTGGTTCACCTGTTGGCGCGCCCAATAAATATCAATATCCTCTTCAAAAACCAAGGTCACCACCGAAAGTCCAAACCGCGAAAACGATCTTACCTTTTGAATGTGAGGAATACTAGCCATCTCCATTTCTATTGGAAAACTAATCAAGCGCTCCACCTCAGGAGCCGCCAACGAAGGCGATGTAGTGATTATCTGTACCTGATTGTCTGTAATGTCAGGTACCGCGTCTATAGGTAAATGCATAGCGGCATATGATCCCCATATCAAAAGGGCAGCCGTTCCTAAACCTATTATTAATTTATTTTTTATTGAAAAATATATGATTTTATTAAGCATAGTGATAAAATATTAATAGACAATACATCCCAATTTTGGGACCTACAAGATCTGGTAAACTAAATTATCAACTAGGCTTTGGGCGGCTGAAACACGACCCGGGGGAAATCACTAACCGATCCCAATGTATTGGGAACTAACAATTCCGAAACATACGCACGAAACGCCGCGATGTCGGTTTCGTTATTGCATGGTGAATCTAATACAATCTGATGAAATACAATCGTGCCATGAAAAGGAAATTGCCCGTCGTGAGGCTCTTTTTTATCGTGTTCCTCGGCATTTTTACCCCATCCATAATGCAAATCCAAAAACTCAAAAAACGACATGTCGCTTTGTTTGTGGTGCTCATTATAATGCACAATTAGCTCTCCCATTTTAGATAGTTCCGTGCCTGAAACGGGCGATATGCTTTGAAAAAACATACAAAAACCCAACACGTATACCACAAAAATGCGCACCTACAAATATACTTCAATCTCTACAACAAATAGCACTATCATTTCATTTCATCTGCGTTTTCGACTAACTTGCAAGGTAAAACTACAGAGCAATGGTAAACGTACAAAAATCAACGTTAAAACAAATCATATCATTTATGATTGTACTCAATTTATCGCAATTGTTATTTTCTCAGTGGGCTTTTACCCAATCGTCTAAAAAAATAAATACATACGATTACCAAGGTTTGCATGTTGCCTATCTTCAAAATGGCGATTACATTCTCTGTGGAAATTTAATTGATACCGTTAGTCTTGATAAAAATAATACCCTAATTCCTAAGGGAAGTTCCGGCTACTTTCTAGCCAGACTCAATAACCAAGATTCGGTAATTTGGAAACACGTTTTCGAAACACAAGGTACTAAAAATACGGTTGTGCTTTCTCAAAACATTCAGATAATAGAGAATAAACACATCGTTATTGCCGGCTCATTTAAAGGTTCCATTACCTTTCCAAATAACAACTCAAAATCAGCTACCATTAGCGATGCCATTTGGATGCGTTACGATATTAACGGAAACTTCAAAGCACTTGGCACCTACCCCCAAGCCCAAATCAATACCCTTACCGTTTCCCCGAATTTACACATTGCTATAGGTGGAAAAATCAATTCCAACCCCGCTAATGCCTTCATTAATGTCTTTGATTCTCTTGGAAATACTGTAAAATTGGGCACTCTGATTTTCAAAGGTACACCCCAAAATAGAGACATGGTTAATGCCCTTTGCTTCGGACCCGATCGCTCCCTCTATTTTGCCGGAAGCGCCAATGGCGATAGTATCGGTTTTGGCAATATTCCCTATGTAGACGCACCCAACAACATCAATTTCAACACCTTATTCTTTGGAAAATTTCACCCTGATTTATCCATCGCATGGCTTAAAGCCGGAACTCCGATGGCCGGCTCTCGGCCCTATCAGTTCTATATCAAAAAAATGATGTATCAGCCCCAACTCAATCGCGTTGTTTATGCCGGACTATTTGAAGGGGCCAATTTTAAAATTGACAACGACACCCTAGCCATCACCTCCTTGGTAAATACCGATTCGCGAAAGCCCATCTTATTGTGCACCGACACAGCCGGCAAGCTTATTTGGCATAGCAGCCTCGAGCTCAATACCGAAAACCAAAGAGGTGAGATTTTCACCCTATCTGAATCACAAAATGGCTATATCGTAACCGCCGATATCGAACACTATTTAAATAACCCACTGGAACTGGGCAACGTAAAATTCCAATTCAATAACAAAGCATTTCTTGTCATCGAAATAGACTCTGTAGGAAATATTAAAAAGGCTTTTGGCACCGATCCCGTTAAAAAATACAAAGTCAATACGGTTCTTAGCGCCGCTTTTCACCCTCAATATGGATTAAAAACGACGCTCATCAATAGCATTTCAGACTCTATTATTTTACCCAATATCAAGATTGAAAAAGGCTCCTATTTACTCTCGGCGTATCCATGCACCCAAAAGGCAAGCATTCAAAATAACTACCCCAATCTCTGCAATAACGAAGTACCCATTACCGTTAAGGGACTTCCCACCGGCGGCAGATTTACGGGATCGCTTGTCCAAAGCAATGGATATATCGAGCCCAACAAATTCCAACCCGGAAAATACTATTTCAGTTATGTCGTATCTGATGCCAATAACTGCGAATCACAGGCTCACGACTCTATTAACATTCATGCGCCAACTGCGGTGAAAATAACGCCCATTGACACGGTTTACTGTCCAAAAGATACCCTCATCACCTTAAATGCCTCTGTTTCCGGGGGAAGTTTTTCTGGCATGGGAGTTACGGGCTCCAAGTTCAATCCATCGCTTGCGGGCACAGGTATTCATTCTATTTCCTACCGATACACCAACGCCATGCAATGCCGTTCTGCAGATTCCCTCATGGTGCGTGTAAAATCAAATACAGAATGTACCGAAACCAATGCATTTCAGAATCAAAAAGTTGCAACCATAAAGGTTTATCCAAATC
>CBFHXF010000055.1:0-12300 GCA_965659745.1 Bacteroidia bacterium | reverse complement strand
GTATTAAGAGGTATCAAAACACTCCATATACGCATGCAGCGTCACTGCGAAAACGGTCGCGCTATTGCTGAATTTTTACAACAACATCCCAAAGTAGACGTGGTGTATTGGCCCGGTTTTGAATCTCACGCCAACCATGCGGTGGCGGCCAAACAGATGAAAGATTTCGGAGGAATGATCTCTTTTACGTTGAAAGGCGATAATATGGAAGATGCCCTTTCGGTTTTGAAAAACACCCAATTATTTGCGTTGGCAGAAAGCCTGGGCGGTGTTGAAAGTCTGATCGGTCACCCTGCATCTATGACACACGGAAGCATTCCCCGCGAAGAGCGTTTAAAGAACGGCCTTAAAGACAGTTTGATTCGTTTGAGTGTAGGGATAGAGCATATTGACGATTTGATTGAAGATCTTAAAAACGCCATTAATTGAATTGTGAATTGTGAATGATGAATTATGAATGATGGGTTTATAGATCGGTCTTGCTGATTCCGATGCCGAAAAGGGCGAAATCGTATTTTGCCGGATCTTCGGGATCTAACATTCTTAGGGAAGCGTCTAGTTCGATGAGGGCCTTTGCGTCGTTTTGTTTTCGCGATAGGAGGCCCAATTTCCGTGCTACATTTCCAGAATGAACATCTAAAGGACAAGAGAGCTGTCTCGGATGAATTTTATCATTCCAAATTCCTAAGTCCACACCCGGAACATCTTTGCGCACAAACCACCGTAACATCATGTTAATTCGTTTGGCTGCTGATCCTAAGGCAGGGTCAGAAACATGCTTTTCGGTTCTTTTGAGATGCGGCAATTCGAAAAATACCTTTTTGAAATGCGTAATAGAAGCCTGTAAGGAATGAGATTCCGCTTTTTGCACAAAAACGGTACTCATACCGTAGTGATTCGTGTATATATTTTTTAGCGCTTCGAAGAAATACTGTAAATCTTCTTCGTTAAAGGTCCTATGCACAAAAGGGATGAGCGCCTCTCGATGTTCGGGTCGACTCGACATAATAAAATCATAAGGGGAATGTCCCATCCGCGCCATGAGTTTTTGAGCATTGTTCAAGATCGACTTTCGATTTCCCCAGGCAATCGTCGCGGCTAGGAATCCGGCAATTTCTTGATCTTCGGCTTTATCAAATAGATGCGGAATCTGCAATGGATCCAATTCTATAAACTCCGGTCTTTGGAATTCGTACACTTTTTCGTCTAAAAATTCCTTCAGAATCGGATCCAATTGCATATTTCACAAAACTATGATTTGCTTTCGAAATATTCCGCCATCATATCACTAAAGTTTCTCGACATAGTCTTATGCATCACTTTAAAACCGGTTCGGTTTTTGGTAAAATGTTCTGTGCGCGACTCTTCAATATTCAAAGATTGGGCAACTTGGTGAACATCATGATCCGTTCCGAAATAATGGAACCGCCAATTGCCAGAGAAATTAATTTGGCCCGATAAAGCCTTGTTTTAGATTTGGATATGATTTCTTGCGATAAAGGTCACATAGAAATGTTGTAACTTTGCACTATGGCATTAGAATTTACAAGCAGCAATTTCCAAAACGATGTTTTGGGTTCTGATAAACCCGTATTGGTTGATTTTTGGGCAGAATGGTGCGGTCCCTGTCGCATGATAGGTCCTATCGTTGAAGAAATTCACAACGAATACGCAGGCAAAGCCGTAATCGGCAAGTTAAACGTAGACGAAAATCCTGATATCGCTATGAACTATGGCGTTAGAAGCATTCCTACCCTATTGGTTTTCAAAGGTGGCGAAGTAGTAGATAAGATTGTGGGCGCCGTTCCTAAAAATAAAATTACCGATTCAATCGACGGACAACTTTAAAAATATCCTTTAAAAATGGAAAGGCCGCCTCAAAAAAGGCGGCCTTTTTTTATGTTAATCCCGGCTAATGATTAACTTTGAGAATATTTAAACCATGAAAATAAACGATGTAATGACCTATCAAAATTTATCGTTCCTAGCCCAAAAAGCGATGGAAGGATTCATTACCGGCATTCATCACAGTCCCTTACATGGCTTTTCGGTGGAATTTGCCGAACACCGACCCTACAATCAAGGCGAAAACATCCGAAATTTAGATTGGAAACTTCTAGCCAAAACCGAAAAGAAGTACATCAAACAATATATAGAAGAAACCAATCTTCGCTGTCATTTCTGGATCGACGCTTCTAAAAGCATGCGCTTTCCTGAAAAAACAGAACAGAAACTGAAGTTTGCCTTATTGGCCGCCAGTGGAATGGGGTATTTATTACATCGACAGCGCGATGCCTTCCGGTTTTCATTGTATGGCGAATCGCAACTGTTTTGGGAATCGGATTTGAAATCGACCCGTTCTCATTTGCAATATTGCATCGATCAATTTTTACCTTATTGGGAAGGAAATTCTCACCCAAACGAAAATCAGAATTTTGAATTTTCTTCTCTGCTCAAAGGTGTAAAACGCCGAAATATGGTGGTGATTTTGAGTGATTTTCTATTCGATCCAACTAACAATGGCGAGGTCGAATTTTGGGAAACCCTCTCCTATTTGCATTTTTTAAAATGCGAAGTGCTCTTATTGCACATTACCGACCACCAACAAGAACGTTCATTGGACTTAGGCGATCAACCTATAAAATTTGTGGATTTAGAAACCAATGCCACCATTAAGTTGCACCCCTCTGAGTTTGCCGTATCGTATCAAAAATCCGAATTGTCTCGAATTGCCGATTTAAAAGACAAGGCAAATTCTTTAGGAATCCGCTATTACGATTGCGACGTATCACAAGATTTAGAAAGCGCCCTGCAGTATTTTTATGCAGAGCGCCAGCGACTTTCCTAACGATCGCGTTCAAAACGCAATCTTTGCGCATTGATGGCTCCAATTTTGCCATCGGCATAGCTCAAGGTTCCATTTACCCACACTTTATCTATGGCATGGGTAAAATTCATGCCCTCCAATGGAGACCAATTACATTTATAATAAAGAGAATCGCGCGTTACCAAGGTTGACGCTTTCGGATTTACTAGAACCAAATCGGCATAATAGCCCTCACGGATGAATCCGCGATCTACCATTTTATACGCAATTGCCACATTATGCGACATCTTCTCAACCACTTTCTCGAGGGAAATTTTTCCTTCCATCGACTTTTGTAACATCAACAATAAGGGGTGCTGCACCAAGGGCAAACCGGCATGACAATCCAGGTAATTATCGGCAAACTTTTCGTTTATCGCATGTGGCGCATGATCGGTAGCAATCACGTCCAATCTATCATCCAGTAACGCATTCCAAAGCGCATCTTGATCCGATTGCTTCTTAATGGCAGGATTGCATTTGATTTGATTTTGATATTGCTCATAATCGGCATCGGTAAAATGCAAATGATGCACACAAACCTCAGAAGTTATGCGTTTATCGGCTAGAGGAATATCATTTCGGAATAAATGGGTCTCAATTTCAGAGGTGATGTGCAAAATATGAAGGCGCGAGTGGTATTTTCGAGCCAATTCAACCGCAAGAGAAGAACTCAAATAACAAGCCGTTGCATCTCTTATAATGGGATGCTCGGAAGCCGGAATTCCATGGGGCAATCTGTTTTTGGCATCTTCTAATCTAGATTTTACCCTTGTTTCGCATTCACAATGCGTGGCAATTAAGCTAGGTACATCTCTAAACATGGCTTCTAAAACAGGTGCATCATCGACCAACATATTTCCGGTGCTGCTTCCCATAAAAATTTTCACACCGCATACATTCTCGGTATCAATCTGTTTCAGTACATCCAAATTCTGATTGGTTCCCCCTAAGTAAAAGGAATAGTTAACGGCAGATTTATTGGCTCCAATCTGATATTTCGCTTCTAATTTCTCAAAATCGGTTGTTTGAGGCACTACATTGGGCATTTCCATATAGGAAGTAACTCCGCCAGCCAAAGCGGCTCTACTTTCTGTAAATATTTCGGCTTTATGCGTTAATCCGGGCTCTCTGAAATGCACTTGGTCATCAATAACGCCAGGCATTAAATAGTAACCTTCCGCATCAATGGTGGTTACATCTCCTTTTACCTGAATGTGCGTAGCGATTTTTTCAATACGTTCTCCAGAAATCAAAACATCAAGCACCTCTATCTTTCCTTCGTTAATTACTTGAGCATTTTTAATCAATGTCTTTGTCATGTATATGTTGTTTTCAAAATTAAGTATTCCTTTTCAGACCCAATATGTCAATTTACTCATCAAAAATGACAGGATGCATCTATTCACAAAACAAATGGGCATTTTACCAAAACAAAAGTAATTCAAACTAAGATGTTAGTAATTTTACATAATGAAAGAAAAGGCAATTGAAAAAGGCGCCTTTTCTCAATCAATTTAAAAAAAGACACATAGTAACTTATGAATACAGCCACTTTGAACGAAGAAGAATTAGCACATTTAATAATAGGCAAATCCATTGAAATACATAAACATATAGGTCCAGGACTCGATAAATCATGTTATTTCGAATGCATGAAATGGGAATTGGAACAAGAAGGAATTTCATTTCAATCGGATGTAGAATTAGATGTAGTTTACAAAGGTCAAATTTTGGAAAAAACCAATAATATCGATTTTATCGTAGGAGACACAGTAGTTTTCAACATTGTTGCCCTTGATGAAATCCCTGAGTCGGAAGTACAACGCACCTTGAAATTAGTTAGAAATAACGACTATCGTTTAGGTCTTGTGATTAACTTTCATTCTACTTTATTGAAAAACGGCATCCGGCGTGTGAGCAATAACAAGCAAGCGTAAAAAGAATTAATAAACACCCATTGCCACGGTTTTGTCGCATGGGATGTTTTTAAATACAATAAAACTTGTTATGTAGAGTGGATTTAACGCAATAACGTAAAATCACCAAATAAGGTACGTCTTCGGTTATCACAACCAACCCATGTCATTTTAAAAACATACACCCCTTCTTGTGCCGGTTTTCCATTTATATAACCATCCCAGTTGCCATCCGGGTGGCTGAATTCCGCTAGCTTTTCTCCCCAACGGTTGTATAACCACAAACGGTACTCGGCGCCTTTCACTTGAAATTGATTCAGGGGATATAAATCGTTCAAGCCATCTCCATTGGGTGTAAATGCATTAGGCATATGAATTTCAGAGGGGAGTAAATCTTTTCTTTTATTGATCCAAATAGAATCAAGACTCCTACATCCGTTGGTTGACACAATTTCAACGGCGTACAAACCCGAATCGTAAGCGGTGATGGTTTGTGTTGTTTTGCCATTGTTCCATTTGTAAGAACGCATTCCCATGCCGGCATCTAAAATTGGATTTTCAGATAAACAAAGAGAGGTATCTCGCCCTAAATTCAACAGGGGACTGTTATACAATCTTACCAATAGAGAATCTCTCTCTATACATCCGTTTTGGGTTACCACACTAATGCTCAAGTATCCTGATTCTCGCAAACGATAAGTTTGTCCTGGAATTTCATCGTTCCAAATAACGGACTTGAAATCGCTTTGGGGAGCTGAGATTAAGGTATCAATGACATCACAGAATTCTAAATCAGGACCTAATTCTAATTCCCTAGGGAAGAAATCAAAGTTGAAATTATCGCTCGTAGAACATAAGCCTACGGTTGCCGTAACTGTATAGTTGCCCGAGCGGTTGGTGGTCATTGTGGGACCGTTATTTCCATTACTCCAACGAATACTCGCAGTGGGATTATTGTACGTTGCAGAGAACGTAATGGGAATATTTTCACACCCTATGGTATCTTCGACATTAACCGTTACCTCCGGAAACTGATCTACCCTCACACTATCGGCACTTTTGCATCCATTCTGAGTAGTCATATTAACCCAAAACCAACCTGTATCCGTAATAAACTGTTCCCTATTTAATTGGTTATTCGACCAAATATAAGTTGCTCCGTTTATTTGCCTTGCTCCTATTTTATGGTTAAACGTTTGATCGCTACAAAATAAGGTATCGCCATAAGCATCAACCACATCTCTATCTACACTCACGTTAATGGTATCATACCAAGTACACGTTTTTTGAGTCACCCCCAGTATGTACTGACCATCGGTGTCAACAACAATTGAATCTAAATTCGATCCCGTATTCCAACCATATGAATCTCCAGAAATGTCTGATTTCAAAACCAATGTTTCCCCCGGACATAAAATCGTATCACTTGGTAATTGAGGAATCACGGGTTCCACAACGGTAACCGTTAAGCGGAACGTGTCGGAACAATTATTTTTGTAAGCTACTAACATTACCGTGTAAGTTCCAGGACTTGGATAGGTAAATGAAGGCTTGGTTTGGTTCGATGTATCGTCGGTTTGATTGGGCACACCAAAGTCCCAAAAATACTTCTGTGCCCCTTGACTGTAATTGGTAAATAGATATTCGTAACCACAAATAAATTTAGGGGCGAAGAAAGACGACATTACATTGATAACGCACGCTTGCACGTTAAATTGATAATCGCGAATGGTTTCATTTAGAAAAACCCCATTCCTATATTCCTTAACCGAAATTCCTACTACAAACTGACCTGCTTGAGTGGGCGTTAAGGTAAGAAATCCCGTTTTGGTATCGATACTCATTTTGGGGAATCCGTTTATGGGATCATCAGCGGTATACGCGTTTCTCCATGAAATTAAATCAAACGGAGGGCGGTCAAGTTGTCCGCTAGCCCCATCGTCTGGTCTTGGAAAATCTCTATTCCCGCCTGTGTAAGGAGTAGTTAAACTATATACCAACGAATCTCCATCTGCGTCTTTAGCGCTGTGGTCGAATCGCAAGGGTGTATTTGTACATAAAAAATTAGGAGGCAACTCCTTAAATACCGCAGAGGAATTATTTCCTAGCTGATTGGCATTGGGAATAAAGTTCCAATAATTAGCACCTGCCCCACCTGGATCGATGATATTGGAAATCGTTCCATTTCGGCAACACCTCTGAAACGAAACATAATAACCACCGGTTCGAGGCGACAAGGTAACCGTTCTTTCATACCAATAGTGATCTACACATGCATTTGGCTGAACGGCAATACAGTTATAATTGGTTTTGGAAACGCGTTCTGGACCGCTTCTTCCTACCGAAACGGGATAACCAGGTACCATCTGCCGGGTATTTCCGTAAAAAATTGCAAATAATGCATTTTTATCGGATTCTACGGCCTGCGGATTCCCGTTGATACAATCGATGTAAAGATCTAATCTAAGTTTGTATTGATTATTACCTAAATAGGTGTAAGTCATTTCGCCCCCAACAATATGCGTGGCATTTACCCTTTGAAACAGGCAAAAAACCATTAAACCGAGCCATTTTAATAACCGCATACGCAACTAGACAAATATAACAATTTAAAATTGCTTTTGTTATGACATATAATAGCCATAATACGTTGTCTCGTAAAGTGATAATTATTGAAGGTACACGTTCAGATCGTCTGCATTTTCATTATCGAAAAGCACATGGTCTTGTAAGGTAGTGGCAATGCTCAAACCCACATAATTGGCAGAAATTGGAAAACTTCGGTGTTCACGTACCGCAAGAAAAGCCGTTTCCATCGTTTTAATATCCGCATTCATGCACGACATCGCCGCTATGAATGCTGTTTTTCCGGAATTCAAGACATCGTCTACAATTAAAATATGGGGGGCGCCGAAATTTCGAGAAGGCATGTCCACCGTAACGTCCATCTGCTGAAAAGACACCTGTAAATTCGGCAAGGTTTCTGTTAAACCGGTTTGAATTAATTTAGCCAAAAAACTACCGCGTTCGTTCAATCCGATCAATAACAAATCAGATACATCTACATAGTTTTCCGCTATTTGTAACACCATTCTTTTCAGGGTTATGCGGATTTCAGAATCACGTAAAACTACTTGCTTGGTATTCATATTATTTCGAAATTACAGCTATTAACTTTATAGTTCTTCTTCTCCGTTTAGATTTTTTTCCAAACGTGTTAAATACCTGCGTCTTTGATACCAAATAGAAATCTGTTCAAGTGTAGCACTATCCTCAAACCACATTGCATGGGCCTCCGCTTTTGCATTTATCGTGTCTAATTGAACGTCTAGTTCGCTTTTCATCTGGTTTAAGGTATTTGCAAGGCTTAGCTTTTGCGCATCAGACTCATTTTGCAATTCGCCGATGGCTTCGCTAATCTCCATCGCTTCCATCAAAAAGTCCATTCCTATCAACTTAGTATCAGGCGGCCACGTACCATAAAATTTCAAAATCTCAGCCAATCTACTTTCATCGTTTTTCAACAATGAATAAGCTTGATTCGCCCATTCCGATACCTCAGGATCATTTCCTAGATCAGGATGCCCGCTTCGCTGTATTTCAATGTAGCGTTTACGCAAGGCTCCCAAATCCATTTTGGGCATAGGAGCCATATTCAATATGTGGAACGGATTTTTATCCATTAAAAGCCAAGGGCACGGGAAATATCAACCCAAAATATAAACACAAACAAACTTAATAATACCACCATTCCGATTACCTGGCCGATATATAATACGCGCTCGTTCACCGGTCTGCGGGTAATCATTTCGTATAGTAAGAACATCACATGTCCGCCATCTAAAGCTGGAATTGGCAAAATATTCATCAAAGCCAAAGCCAAACTGATGGTAGCCGTTAACGTCCAGAAATTTATCCAATCCCATGTTGGACCGTACATCTGTGCGATACCAATAGGTCCCGCTAACGAATTCTTAGCATTTACCTTACCCGATACCACCTTGCCCAATCCTTTGGCATTGGCCGCTATCAATTCATAACTCTTTTGGGTGCCTATTACCAAAGATTTACCAGCCGAATAGGAAATTTGCTTTTCAGCACCTTCAAATCCTTTAATATTGGGTTGGAAACCTAAAGTACCTGCTTCACTGATGGTGATATAGGTTTTTCTTGCACCTCCATCTTCCGCTTTCAACGTAAACTCAGCCGTTTGTCCTGCTTTTTGAGTTAAAATTTCCTTAAACTCGAAGAAAGAACCAAATGCAATAGAGTCAATCGCTATAAAAGCATCGCCGTCTACCACTCCAGCTTTATCCGCGGGACTTCCACCTACCACGCGCTTAACGTCGAACTGATATCGGGGTGCAATTAAAGGCAACTCACTCGACATTGAAAACGAGTTTTCAATATTGGCGGGAAGGCTCAAATTTACGGTTTCGTTATTTCGTATTACCGTTACTTCTTTTTTATCATTGGTAAGGAACTCCGGACTCATGAAACTGCCCATCAAATTATCTACTTTCTCACCGTTCAACGCAATGATTTGATCGCCTGTTTTTAAACCCCATTTTTGAGCTTCCGGACTTACATAAATTCCCCCGCGTTCGTTAATTACCGAGGTGGGTACATAGGTTTCACCTTGTGAAAAGGTCAATCCTGAAATGATCACAATACCCAAAATCACGTTCACCACTACTCCACCGATCATTACAATCAAGCGCTGCCATGCCGGCTTAGAGCGAAACTCCCATGGTTCGGGTTCTGACTTAAGTTGTTCTTTGTCTAAACTCTCATCTACCATACCGGCTATTTTTACATAACCGCCTAATGGCAGCCAACCAATACCGTATTCGGTATCGCCTTTTTTAAACTTGAAAAGTTTAACGCCAAAAGCGTCAAAGAATAAATAAAATTTCTCGACTTTAATGCCAAAGGCACGTGCGGCTAAAAAATGTCCCAGTTCATGAAGGGTCACCAATAGACCGAGTGCTGCAAAAAACTGTACGAGTGTGATTAGGGTATTCATATAATATTAAGGTTACAAAAGTAGGTTTATCTTGTTATTCGTACGAAAGCTTTCGCAAAAAATGCAAATATTCAAGACGAAATATGTTTTTCCATAAAAAAGTGGGGAATTCCCACTTCCATAAAGGACTCCCCTTTTTTGGAATAATTCCTTTTTTCATAGAAGGCCACCGCCGTTACTCGTGCATGTAAGGTTATGCCATTCAGCCCCGATTCACGGGCCCAATTCTCAATAAAATCAACCAAAATTCCGCCTAAACCCTTACTTTGAAAATCAAAATCTACGGCTACTTGTCGCATTTTACCAATGCCATTGCCCGTATTGACCATTTGGGCAGTGGCCACCACTTGATCTTCTTGAAGCATAATAAAATGGGTGTAGGCTTGTTCGGCTAGGATATCTTCCCCCGAGAAAAACAAGCCTAATGGCGCCCGCAATACTTTATCGCGGAGCGCCAATGCTTGATAATATTGACTTGATTGGAATTTTGCGATTTTGATTTCCATTTTACTTGGCACGATCTTGCGCTTCACAAACGGCCAAGGCCACCATGTTCATGATTTCGCGAACCGTTGAACTGTGGTGCAAGATGTGAACGGTTTTATTCATGCCGAGCAATACCGGACCGATGGCCTCGCTTCCGCCCATGGTTCTGAGCAGTTGGTAGGCCGCGTTGGCGGCATTCAAATCGGGGAATATAAATGTATTCGCGGGCTCCTTACCCAATTTGTTGAATGGATACAATTCAGCGCGTTGTTCGCCATCGAAGGCAAAAACCGGCTGCATTTCACCGTCTACCATGATATGGGGCTCGTTTTCATGCAAGCGTTTTACCACACGACGTATTTTCTCGGGCGATTCACCGCTGTTAGAGCCGAAATTCGAGTAGGAAATCATGGCAATTTTAGGCTCAATTTGGAATGATTTAACGCGTGAATGCACGGTTTTTACCAAGCAATACAATTCCTCTTCGTTCATGTGAACGTTAACGGTTGTATCGGCGAAAAACATCGGTCCCGCTTTGCTCATCATGATGTGCATGCCCGCAATGCGCTGGGTTTCCGTGCTCATACCGATAGCCGCCAGAGCCGGCTTCAAGGCCAAGGGATAACTGCGCGTTAATCCCGAAATAAACACATCTGCTTCGCCCGTTTCTACCATCATGGAACCGAAATAATTACGGTTTCTCATTTGGTATTCGGCTTCGTAACGGGTAACCCCTTTTCTTCCGCGCTTTTCAAACAATGACTGTCCGAATTTTGTACGCATCTCTTCTTCCCTGCGGGGATCTATGATAACTACACCCGGAATTTGGATGTTGTTTTCGGCCATCATGCTTTCAATCACCTCAGGTTTTCCTAATAATATAGGAGTGGCAATTTTGTCGTTATAGCAACCTTGAGCGGCGCGTAAAATGCGCACGTTGTCTGCTTCGGCAAAGACTACTTTTTTAGGATCTTTTTTGGCTTTGATCATCAAACGATTTACAAAATCGTTATCGATACCCAAACGTTTTCTTAGATCGTTTTTATATCCTTCCCAATCGGTAATAGGCGCTTTGGCCACACCGCTGTCCATAGCCGCTTTGGCTACCGCAGGTGCTACCGTGGTGATCAAGCGGGGATCCATTGGCTTTGGAATAATATAAGTCGGACCAAAGCTCATGTTGGCTTCGTTATAGGCCATCATCACCACCTCTGGAACGGGCTCGTGGGCCAATGAAGCAATGGCACGAACGGCCGCCAACTTCATTTCTTCGTTAATTTCGGTGGCTCTTACGTCTAAAGCCCCTCTAAAAATAAAGGGAAACCCTAAAACGTTGTTTACCTGATTGGGGTAATCCGAACGACCCGTAGCCATAATGATGTCTTTACGGGTTTGTATCGCCAGATGATAATCGATTTCTGGCGTTGGATTGGCCATAGCGAACACGATAGGATCGGCTGCCATTGACAAAATCATTTCAGGCGTTAAAATATTTCCCTTAGAAAGGCCGACGAATACTTCTGCATTCACCAAAGCTTCACCTAAGGTATGAATATCGCGTTGGGTGGCAAATTGAGACTTATATTTATCTAAATCAGTACGATCGGCACGAATAACGCCCTTAGAATCGAGCATCACAATGTTTTCTACCTTCGCTCCTAAAGCCACAAATAATTTGGTACACGCAATGGCACTGGCACCCGCGCCGTTAATTACCATGCGTACTTCGTCGATTTTCTTATTCACGATTTGCAGCGCGTTGATCAATCCGGCCCCAGAAATAATGGCGGTTCCGTGTTGATCGTCGTGCATAATCGGAATATTCAATTCGGCTTTCAGGCGTTCTTCTATTTCGAAACTCTCAGGCGCTTTGATATCTTCAAGATTAATTCCCCCGAAAGTAGGCTCTAACGCCTTAACCGTTCTGATAAAATCTTCTACGTTCGCACAATCCAGCTCTATATCAAAAACGTCGATATCGGCAAAAAGCTTGAACAATACGC
>CBFHXF010000054.1:0-12384 GCA_965659745.1 Bacteroidia bacterium | reverse complement strand
TACAAAAAGGCCATGCTGATTTTCTATGAGCAAAACAATTTAGATGCGTTTAAGAAAATTTTCATCGAACAATTCAAATTTGCAGTTGGTGAATATTTCAGAGTCCGCAAAGCATAAAACAAAAAAAGTCGCCATTTCTGACGACTTTTCTCTCTTAGTAGCGGGAGAGCAACAAATTTCTAACTTCCTCGAAGGGTATGAAAAGGTTATTGATCTCTATAAATACATGAACAGGTAACTGAACTAACTCGGGGTGTTTTCATTCTTCTCAGTAAAGTTGTTGAAGCAGTTAACGGTTCGCTGTTTTTCTTTTGTAATAGTTGTTTAAAAAGCCGTCTGCAATTTGAGATACTATTGATTGATTTGAACTCCATGAATGATATACTTCGTCCGCCCATTTTTTTATTTGTTCAATACATTCGACTGATGTTGTCGCCTTCGTTAGGTCTTTTGCAGTTATTTTCCCTCTGTCTAATGGTTTTGGAACCGCAAGAAATTCATTCGGTCTATTTTGTTTATAAACGTTCAAATAGTTGCTTAGCAACGGAGATTTTTTGTAGTCCCAGGTTTGCTTTTTATCAAGTATCAAATTCAACCTGGTCAGATGGAAATGATTGCTCCACCGTCCGTGAATTTCTGGATGTTGCAAAGCATGAGCATCAACACTTAAAAATCTTGAAATGTGATGTTCAGAATTATTAAAATCCAAAAACTGGATCCCATTATTGTAATTGTCCATACACTCAAAGATGCCCTTTTGATAGTCCGCTCCACAAAACTGACACCGTCCTTTGTCGAGAAGAATTGTACCATTTTTATTTGCTTGGTCTATAAAGTCTTGCATTTTTTCGATATCCTCAACTGTGATCGATGTGATTTGATCCGAAATATAGGGTAAAAAACAAAAAAGTCGCCATTACTGACGACTTTTCTCTCTTAGTAGCGGGAGCAGGACTCGAACCTGCGACCTTCGGGTTATGAGCCCGACGAGCTACCACTGCTCCATCCCGCGATGTGTCTTTACCTCAAACCCCTCGAGAAGTTTGATTTGGTTTGTAGCCCGTAGGGGAATCGAACCCCTCTTTCATCCGTGAAAGGGACGTGTCCTAACCGATAGACGAACGGGCCTCGTTGTCTTTGGGAGTGCAAAAATAGTTAAAATATCTAAACCAACAAATATTTTTTTTAATTATACGTAACGTTCTACCTTTCCGTCGCCCCATAATTCCTCTAAACCGTAAAAATCGCGTTGCTCTTTAGAAAAAACATGTACCACTACACTGTAATAATCCAATAAAACCCACTCCGATTGATCACTGCCCTCTCTGTGCCTGGGCTTCTCCTTCAATGCCTTCAACATCGAATCTTCTACACTATCCGCCAACGCATCTATTTGACGGTTGCTGCCTCCATGACATATAACAAAAAAATCCGCGAACGAAGTTCCAATGTTCCGTAAATCTATACTTACTATATCAACGCCCTTTTTTTCTTGTAACCCGTGTACCGCCATTTTCATCATCAGCTCGGGATCATTCGCATTTCTTACTGCCATTTATTAATAATTTCTGCAAAGTACGTTATTTTAGCGCAATTTTCGCCCAAAACCATAACATGAAGCCCATTTACCTACCCGAAATCGACTCCACCCAAACTTATATTACCCAACTGCTGCCCGATCAAGGCCCTCACGTGCCTATTGCAGCCTATACCTTCAACCAAAAGAAAGGCAAAGGACAGGGCAATAAAAAATGGAATTGTAAGGCCAATGCAGGTATCGCTCTCACCATCGCAGTCCCCTTCCCCCAAAACAAAGAAACGGATTGGGTACTTGTCAATAAACATATTTGTTCTGGCATCATCACCTACTTGAGAGAGCAAATCCATCCCGATTTCTTCCTCAAATGGCCCAACGACCTCATCATCAACGACCGCAAATTTGGAGGCATGATTATGAATGTGGTTACTAAAAACGACACGGCATATTTGGTACTTGGACTCGGACTTAATCTCAAACAACCTTCACAATATCCAGAAGCCATTGGCATGCTCGAAGTTTTGAATTTAAGAAAATTCGACCCCCTACCCTTCACCAAAAAACTCATTACCTTTTTAAAAAATCATATCACAAGACCACCCCTCAAAAAAACCGCTTTCATCTACAACCAATATTTATGGAAACTCGATGAAATAGTGACCTTTCAATTCTACAACATTAGAACGAAGAAAAGTGAAGATCCCCTATCCAAAAAATTCATGGGTGTAGACATGCATGGTCGTGCTTTTTTTGAAATGGGTGACAAGCTCATTGGCAGCCATAGCGGTGGTGCATCCATTCTGCTTCCTCCCAGAAAAAAGTAAGCGCTAACACCCTCTTTATTTGGGAAATTTAAAAGCGCGACTTATCTTTCCCATACAAATCATGCACGTTTCCTTCCTTCTGGTATTCAGCGCCCTTATACTTATTGGTTACCTTTTTGAGGTACTGTCGCCCAAAACCCGTATCCCCAATGTGATTATTTTACTCGGTTTGGGCATGCTCTGCCAACAAATGGTTACGTTCATGGGTTGGGAAAGACCCGATTTTTCAAGTGTGGTGCCCGAATTAGGAACCGTTGGACTTATCCTGATTGTATTAGAAGGAACGCTAGAGCTGAAAATTACCCGTGCCAAATTGCCCCTGCTGTCTAAAACCTTCGGCATTGCCTTCCTCTCTATTGTAACCCTGTGCTTGGCACTCGGCTTTTGGTTCAATATGCAAGGGTATTCCTTCAAAGATTCACTCCTCAACGCCATACCTATATCCATCATCTCAAGTGCCATTGCCATACCAACGGCCAAAATGCTAAGCGCCAAAGACAAAGAATTCATTATTTTCGAAAGCAGCTTGTCTGATATCATTGGCGTAACCGTTTTTAATTATATCAGTACCACCGCCATTATCAATGCCGCTAGTTTGTGGAATTTCGCCGGACAAATCGGTATTAGTATCCTTTTTTCGGTGATAGCCGCCTTGGTTTTGACCCTCATTTTAAGCCGCTTACACCACAGAATAAAATTCATTCCTATCATCGCCCTTATCCTTTTCTTATACGCCCTTGCCAAAGGCTTTCACTTACCGGCGTTGATTTTGATCCTCGTATTTGGATTGGTAGTGGCCAATATCGAAAAAATAACCTCACTCAAATGGTTTCATACCTTCGACCCTAAAAACCTCGTGAAAGAAATTCACCGATTTGAGGAAATCACCACCGAATTAACCTTTGTGGTGCGGGTATCGTTCTTTGTAATTTTCGGATTTACCATAGACTTGCCCTCATTATTAAATCCCAATACCCTCGCACTGGCTGCCATCATTTTTGCTATGATCGTGCTGCTCCGCATTCTACAATTGCTATTATTGCGCTTACCCGTTTTCCCTTTGGCCTATGTAGCCCCGCGCGGATTGATTACCATCTTATTATTCATCAGTATTCCCGCGTCACAAACCCTCGATACCGTCAATCAAACCTTGATTACACAAATAATTTTGATTACCTCTTTGTTCATGATGGGCGCCACGCTTTTCTCTAAAAAACAATCTAAATCGCTTCCCGAAAAAGAAAATCCTCAAGAAAAATTCGACATAATCCGTAATAAAACCGCGGAAACTATCGAATCTTAAGTTTTATTTCTGTCTTTTTTGTTGATTTATCTCATCTTTACTTATTGTAACAAAATATCTTGTAATTAATTATCTTACAACAACTTAAAATCTTTTTGTAAAAATAACAATAACTAAATTTTACTTAAAAAAGCCGATAAAACACTTGCATCTTTCGATAGAAAGTGTACTTTTGACACCTTGATAATTTACAACGTATGAAAAGATGGATACAACCCATGCTGTTGACATTGTCCTTGGCGGCGGTTTCTGCTTCGGCACAAAACGCTATTTTTAAGGGCATCGTTCGGGGAGCATCGGCATCAAAATTGTCGGATGTTACCGTAAAAGACCGCACCACTGGCATTTCTGCCAAAACCGATGCAACCGGTGCCTTCAGCCTTACCTTACCGGCTGGTACGCACGAAATTCGCATCAGCAAATCAGAGTTTGAAAGCATTACCGATGTCATCGAACTGAAAGACAATCAAACGCTCGAGAAAGAGTATACCCTGCAACCCGAAGCCGATGATATCGGTGAAGTGGTCATTGTAGGTTACGGAACTTCCCGCCGAAAAGACCTTACCGGATCGGTAAGTTCTCTTAAAGGTAAAGAAGTAGTAGACATGCCCGCCCCAAGTTTTGAGGCAGCCCTTCAAGGAAAAGCGGCCGGCGTTCAAATTACCATGGGTTCCGGTGTAGCCGGCTCGGGTAGCTTGGTGCGCGTTCGCGGTGTGGCTTCTATTTCTGCCGCTGGAGATCCGCTTTACATCGTAGACGGAATTCCCATCAGTCAAGATTATTTCATTAATGGAAACAACGGAGGTTTCAACAACAACCCCCTGGCAACCCTAAATCCCAACGATATTGAGTCCATCGAAATCCTCAAAGACGCCGCAGCCACCGCTATTTATGGTTCGCGCGGTTCGAACGGGGTAATTTTAATTACAACCAAACGCGCAAAAAAATCCGGACTTAAGTTCGAATTTACTTCTCGCGTGGGTACGTCACAACCTACCTTCAAGCCTCAAATGCTCAATTCTTCTCAGTTTCTTCAAATGTATCAGGAAGCTTGGGAGAACGACGGCGGTGTAGGTCTTGCGCCCTTGCCTAATAACATTTCTTGGGATGATGCCCGCAAAACCAATACCAATTGGATAGACGAAACCATGGGTACCGGTGTAAAACAGCTTTATTCTTTGGGAACTACCTACCGCAAAGGCAAATTTGGCGCTTACGTGGGACTAACCTGGGAAGACAATGGAAGTTTTGTTATTGGAAGCAATTACGATCGTAAAGCGGCCCGTGTAAATATCGATTGGGAACCTGTAAAGGATTTGACCCTAACCGCGAGTACTTCATTGACCCAAGGGGTTAATACCCGTGTAGACGGGGCATGGAGTGGAGGATTCGGTGCCGCCATGAGTACGGCATTGCCTATTTATCCAATTTACGATACCGCCGGAAAATTCTGGAACTCAGGAAACGGCAGCTGGAATCCAGTTGCAATCCGCAATCTAAAAGATTGGAGAACCACCGAATACCGCAGCATCAATAATCTTAAAGCGAGCTATCGCGTAAACGACAAATGGTCTATTACCGCCTTTGGAGCCATTGATTACATGGATTTCTATGAAGATATCTACGAGCCCCAAGCCATGATCAATACCAATCATGCCGGTATCGCAAAGCGCTCTCCACGCCAAACCTTCAACTACAATTATAACTTGGTAACGAATTACCAAGTATTGGATAACCGCATTCACTCTTTAAGTGCTATGGCCGGTATGGAATTCCAACGCAGCAACCTCACCTCCCGTTTCATTGAACTTTCCGATGCCAATCAGGCCTTGTACAAAGGAGAAAGTGTAGGCGATGCCTCAACCCGTTTGGAACGTGAAAATCCTGCGGAAGCCTTTGCCTTTCTCAGTTATTTTACCCGTTGGAACTACAAATACATGGGTAAATATATTGTGGAATTCACCATGCGCGCCGACGGTTCTTCTCGATTCGGACCGAATAACGCCTTCGGTTACTTCCCAGCCGTTTCAGGAGCCTGGCTATTAGGCGAAGAAGAATTCATGCGCAACCTTTGGGGTAAAGGAAATAACCTAAAAGTACGCGCCAGCTATGGAAGAACCGGTAATACACCCAATCAAAACTACGCATGGCGCGGTACCTTCACCCCTGCTCAAAACTCGTATGGATACAACGGAAATCCCAGTATTTTCCCCACGCGTTTGCCCAATCCCGATTTGAAATGGGAAACCAGCGACGTTCTGGATCTTTCCCTCGAAGGAGGCATTTTAAAAAATCGCTTCACTTGGGAAATTGCCTATTACAATAAAACCACCAATGGGGTAATCTTAGACTTGGCCGTTCCACGTTCTCTTGGCTTCTCGTCTTACTACGACAACGTAGGTGCCGTAAACAACTCTGGAATCGAGTTTTCGTTTACCTCTACTAATATCCGCACCGAAAATTTCTCTTGGAAAACCCAATTCAATATTGCCCGTAACTACAACAAAATTCTTGATATTGGCGTCTACACACAAGATGCTGTTTCTGGGGGAACCAACGATACCCGTGTAGTGGTAGGCGAACCTATCGGAACCAATTATATTGTGCGTTTTTCTCGCGTCGACAAAGAAACCGGTCGCCCCGTTTATCTTGATGCCGATGGAAACGAAACCTTTACTTGGAGCAACGACAACCGTGTTTCTGTGGGAAGTGTATTGCCGAAAGCCGTAGGTGGTTTGACCAATACGTTTACCTATAAAAATTGGAACTTGAACCTATTATTTGTGTATAAAATTGGTGGAAACATCTATAATTCCTCTGGAAAACGCCAAAACGGAGTGGTAACAGACTGGAATATGACCACTGATTATTACAACCATTGGAGAAAGCCTGGCGACGAAGCGAAATATCCTAAATTATCGCTTCAAACCGAGCAATACGGTTTGCCTCCAGACCCCTATCAGTACAATACTACATTGTTCTTAGAGGACGGTTCTTACTTGAGATTGCGTAACATCAGCTTGAGCTATCGTTTGCCTGCCTCTTGGTTCGGAAAGGCCATCGACAATGCGCAATTGACCTTCACAGGGGTGAATTTGTTAACCTTCACCAATTACACCGGTGGAGATCCTGAAATTGCCCGTGACTTTGAAAATCCAGCAGATAGAAACATGTCTTCTAACATTACCTATTTGACGGCTCCACAAGAAAAATCATATAACTTAACCTTAAATTTAACATTCTAAACATGAAAACATACGCACGCATCCTTTGGGCAGTCGCCATTACCGCACTGCTGGGAACCGGAACTTCATGTAAAAAAATGCTCGATCTACGTCCAGAGAATCTTACTCTGAGCGAGGAAGCATTAAAAACACCAGAAGACATTCAAGCTTTATTGAATTCTTGTTACGATGAATTTGCCAACTTAATGAACGGTTCGGTTCAAAACTACCACGAATTATTAGGGGAAAATTTATCAGAACCCCAGAATTCTGCCGGTAGCTTGTACTATACCATATTCAACAGAGGTACTTTTTCTTTCCGTACCGCCGACCGTGAATATTTGGATTTCTACAACTGTATTTTACGCATCAATACCATTTTTGATAATATAGATTTGATAGAAGGACTTCCCGCAGAAGACAAAACACGGATTATGGGCGAAGGCCATTTCTTGAGGGCTTGGTGCCATTGGGAATTGGTAAAATTATGGGCGCAACCTTACGGATATACCGCCGATAATTCGCATCCCGGTGTTCCCATTCGTTTGAAGGCCGATAAAAATATCGAACTCAGAAGCAGCGTAGGCGCAGTATACAATCAGGTTTTAAGCGACTTGAATACCGCTTTGGGCATGTTGCCAGATGACAACGGCAACTACGCAAATACCGATGCCGCTAAAGCCTTAAAGGCAAAAGTTCTCTTCCTCATGAACGACCACGTGGAAGCAATTAAAATCACCAGCGAAATAGTAAGTTCTTCGAAATATGACTTTTCCGATAGTTTGAATCGCTATACCCAAGGGGCACCCGAAGAGGTTATTTTCCAATTGATCAGTACGAGCCTCAACGATAACCGCGCCGGTGCTTTTATCAATAACTATCGCTCTGATAACAACCCCAATCCTGCGCTAAAACCATCTGCCAGCTTCATGAAAGAGGCGATGGATCCCTTAGACCGCCGCAGCGCTTTTTACGAAATCAAGAACGAAGGCAAAGCCAATCAGTTCTTCATAACCCACAAATTTGACGGTGACGTATTCAACGTTCCCTTATTGAATTTCTCAGATATTGCGTTGATGCATGCTGAAAGTATTGTAGAAACCGGAGGCGATTTATCGGCAGCCATTGCCATTACCGATGCGATCCGCAAAAGAGCCTACGATACCAACTTTGTAGCGCTTGACCCTACCATCAGCAATACCGCCTTAAAAGCAGAAATTCAAAAACAACGGAAATTAGAGTTTGCTTTTGAGGGCGATTGGACCCAACAATTACGCCGCCGCGGTGCAGCCGGCGAAACCATTACCATCCGTCAATCTCCTTGGGATTGTCCGGGTATGCTCATTCAATTCCCAATGTCAGAACGCACCGCTGGCTTTATCTTTAACGAAGAAGGAGGATGTAACTAATGAAAAAACAATTAATTTTTGGCCTCATTGCAACGGCGCTTGCCTTTGGGGCTTGTGAAAAACCGGTAGACGAGATCTACGCGCCTTCCAGCAAAATAGAAGGCATCAACGATGTTTGGGTATTGGCGGAAGTACACCAATACGATCCCAAAGACGTAGAAAAAGAAAATGTATTGGATGTAAGCGAACTTTTTGTAGAAAACGGGGTTGAACTTACCGTAAATTCTCAAGATTTTACCTATTCATTCAATCAGCCCAATCCTTTATTCATGGGTGATAACGGCGTTTGGGTTTTCGACAATAACGACGCTCCCAGCCGCATCCACTTTAAAAACATTACGAGCAATAACGATACCTTGAAGTACGATTGTGGACTGATACGTACCGTTCGCGCTGTGGATGCCACCTTAGAATTCGAACTTACCCGCTATTGCGAAAGCGGCACCACTCCCACCACCATTTATCAATATAAATTCCGCAGAAAATGAAAAAAATAATCGTATCCATTTTTGCATTTATTGCAATTGCCCTTACGGGGAATCTGTTTTCCCAAGCGGCATATTTAGACAAACCGGAAGAATTTGACCCTACCAAACCCTGCAAAATCATGGTGAATTTAAAACTCACCAGTAACGAATGGGGAATTGTAGAAATAGCCCAAACCGAGGATATTTACATTTGGACGTGGAAGCCGAAGGAACACCCCGCAGGACATCCCCTTGCCAATGGAATCGGCGGCGCTGCTTGGAAAAATTCCAACGACGCACTCAAAATGACTAAAGAAGGAGAAGGCTTGTACAGCTTTACCATGACCCCAACCGAGTTCTATGAAACTTCGGCGGCTAATGTGTACAAGGAAGATTTTCATTTCTTGGTGAAACCCAAAGACGGTGGCGGTTACGGCGATCCCGATCGCAAAACCGAAGACTTATCAGTATTGGTAGATCCTCCTGCAGGTCCTGTGATAAAATTCTTAACCGTTCCCCTAGGTCGCGGTGAGAAAAAAGACACCATCGGCACCACTACCAAGGATGTATTCTCGATCGTATATAACAATACCGCAGAAGAAAAAGTGAGTATGCAAAATGCCGAAGAATTGTATGTATTTGCGGTGGCCTATGACGAAACCGGAGCGGCATACCAAATTGCGGCCAACGCCAGAAAAGCTGGAGATTTTCCTCAATTAAAGATGAAAATGACCAAAACCGGCACATTCCAATACAGTTGCATCCCCGAAAAGCTGTTCAATGCGGTACCTGTAGGACAAAAAATCATCAGAATTGAGTTTCAAATCGTAAAACCCAATCTGCGCACCGCTTCAGATATGGTCGATGGAACCTTAATCTATCATTTCAATCAGGGCGGTTGTTAATTAACTTCCCCCGAATAATATATAAAAAGCCAAGGCAGCTGCCTTGGCTTTTTGTTTGTAATGACCTTCTTAAAGCTTGGTATATCCTTTATTTTACAATTCCGATTGTGTCATGTATAGAAAAGAGCCATTTTCTATACATAATACATTTCTCATGTATGGTTTTTGACTGTTTCCTATACATGAACCTATTACTTCGATCTAAAGGTCATTTTAATAACCCTATAACCCCAAGGCTCGATACTTTTATCGGATCCTCCAGAGCTTAATATCACGCTTCCCTCAGGATACTTACTCCATTTTTGGGGTTTGTCCGACATATTAATGGCAATATACGTACGACTCCTCTTGGTTTTATCGGCATCCGCTGTTTCACGCACCCATGAAATGAGTGCTTTATTCTTAACATCAAAGCTAACCGGCATATTTAAATCTGCACTTATTCCTGCTTCAGGCAGTGACAATTTTAACTCACCTAACTGGTGGTAAAAGTCCATGGTCTTCGAGGCATCACGACTCGCCATCACATTGTCTTTCTCAAAAAACGCCAAACGCTTGTTATTACCCACTTCCTGACCGGTATATAATAAAGGAATACCCGGAGCAAAATAAGTGTATACCGCCATCGCCTTCCAAGCATCGCCCATGCGCTCGAACAAGGTTCCATTCCATGCATTTTCATCGTGATTGGTAATAAAATTCATGGAAAATACATCCGTAGGAAACTTCTTATGTTTGCGCTCCACCTGCTTGCACAACTCTTTCGGCGTTTCTTTTCCTTGGGAAATCTTATTCAAGATATGGTGAACTTCCCAACCGTAATACGCATTGAACGGCCCATTAAATTGATCCATATCATGCTCTTCCGACTCGGCCAACATGAAAACAGGCTTCGCCTTTCGCAATTCGGTGGTCGCTTCCGCCCAGAAATCCGCCGGAACATCCATCGCTACATCGCAACGGAATCCATCCAAATCCACACTATCTATCCAAAACTTCATACTGGCAATCATGGCCTTTCTCAATCCCGGCTCGGCATAATTTAATTTGGCCACATCCGTCCAACCCATGCTTTTTCCAGCCTTGTCTAATGGATCGGTAATTTCGCCTTTGTCATTTTTCATGTACCATTCTGGGTGCTCGGTAATCCACTTATGGTCCCAAGCCGTATGATTCGCTACCCAATCTAAAATGACAATAATGCCGCTCTCATGGCATTTTTTCACCAAGGTACGGAAGTCTTCTAAGGTACCGTAATCTGGATTTACCGCCGTATAATCGGCAATGGCATAAGGACTGCCTTTGAACTTTTCCCATTTATCCATTTCGCCTTCTACCTGCACCAAGTCTTCTACAAATACATCGCCTTTGGCTTTGCGTTTCTTCTTTCCGATAGGCTGAGACGGCATTACCCAAAGTACATTCACTCCCAAGTATTGCAACTCTTCGATACTCGGTAAAAACGCCTGAATATTGCCTTGTTGCGTATGATGACGCAGGTTTACCTCATACATAATAGGATTTTGAGGCAAAAGAGTCTGTGCTTTCACCGTTGCCATGCCACAAATGGCAAAAAGGGCTATCATTATTTTTTTCATATGCTTATTTTTTAAATTTTAATATCAACGCCGAACCTGGTGATAGCGTATACAAATCCTTCAGGGGAGCGCCATTCCCGATTTGTCTTACCAACTTCCCGTAAGACTCAAAACCGTTAGTTCCCGACCACCTAAATTTATCGTTGCCCCTATTAATAACCGTAATAACCGTTTCGTTTCGGTACGTTCTTCTGATGACCGCATGATCCGCATCGTGATACAGCCATTCAAAATCGCCGTACATCAAGGCCATACTGCTTCTGCGCAACGCAATACAAGCCTGTACCCAAGCTTTCAAGGCCAATTCTTGATCGGTCAAACCTTCAAATTTCATGGGATTGCGATTTCCCGGATCGTTAGCCCCCGTCATACCAAACTCATCGCCATAATACACCACCGGAATGCCCGGTGCCGTCATTTGATAGGCATAAAACAATCCAAATCGCTCAAAACCTTTGCTCCCATTATGAGGCAAATCGCGCAAATGTCCTATTTTCTTTAGCTCGTTCCAATCCGTACTCCGATCTAAGGTTCCATCGGCAAAACTCATGAAACGCGTACGGTCTTGGTTCCCCGTTATATTTCCCATCAAATGGTGGTATCCATACGTTTCCAAACTGCGATTTTGTTCGTTTACCAACTTCTCCATCCCATCCCCAAAAGCAAAAACATCTACCATGCGATCGTACAAATTAAAATCGAACTGCGCATCCAATAAACCCGATCCTACATAAGAGGAAATCAGATTCGGATCGCCATACGTTTCCCCTATTTGATACGTGTTTTTTCCTCTCTTGGTGGAAACCTCCGAACGTATTTTCTTCGTCAGCAAGCGTGTGAAATTTTCAGGAATGTGCTTGGTGGCATCGTGACGGAAACCGTCAAATTCAAAATTCTTCAACCAAAACAACGCCGAATCTACCATATACGCCGCAATTTCAGGCCTTCCCAAATCCAAAGTGGGCATGAACGTATCGAACCAAGTCGTCAAACGATGATCGTCCCAACGCTCGGTGTTTAAGGTCCCATCAGGTAAATACAAAGGCGTAACCCAGTCAGGATGTTGCTTGTAAATAGGATGCTCTTTATGCACATGGTGTGCCACATAATCCAATAG
>CBFHXF010000053.1:3286-12526 GCA_965659745.1 Bacteroidia bacterium | reverse complement strand
AGGCTTATGTAGATGGTGAATTAATAGCCACCAAAAATTTTTATGTAGAAAATGTAGGTAAGGTTAAATCTGGTTTTAATCCCTATTTCAAAATCAATACAGTCAAACTTTTTGAGGGAAATAGCAGCAAAACCAAAGAAAAAAATCACAAGTATTTCTCCGTGTTCAATCCGCTGAATACACGTTATATTTTCACCGAAATTACAGCGGAAAACTTAACGCGAAGACATACCGATTTACCCCTTGAATTGATTTTTAACTATCGCACTAATTCGGGATTTCTTAAAGGACGTATTACCCAATTGTTCTTTGTAAAACCCGATGAAAATTCCTTTGTAAGATCTTCGGGTATAGGTTCCAATATAATTGGATCGTGGGCGAGAGGTAAATACTATGTGGAAATCATTTTTATGAGCGAAATGATGGCTCATGTGCCTTTCGAAATTGGAGATGATTTCGTGGAGGCGACAGAAGATGATTTCAGACCATTTACTCCCTTTTTATTGCCAGCGGCCGATTTAAGTTCAGAACAAATAACTGAATTAGATCCAAATTCTACAGATTTAATTCCTCAAAAAGGAGTGGACGAGGTAATGTTTGAATTGGATTCTCTCATCGGCCTTACCCCAATAAAGCAGAAAATTCGGGAGTATTCAGATTATCTTCGCTTTGTTAAATTGAGAAAAGAACGCGGCTTTATTGAATCCGATAGAATAAATTTACACGCCGTATTTAAAGGAAATCCGGGTACTGGTAAAACTACAGTAGCTCGATTATTAGGTCAGATTTATAAAGAATTAGGTTTGCTTAAAAAAGGCCATGTTCACGAAGTAGATCGCGCTGATTTAGTGGCCGAATACATCGGACAAACTGCCCCGAAAACCAAAGAAGCCATAAAAAAAGCCAAAGACGGTATCCTCTTTATTGATGAAGCCTACGCTCTCGCACGAAAGGATGATGACAACAAAGATTTCGGAAAAGAAGTTATCGAAATTCTATTGAAAGAATTATCAGATGCAGATGATATTGCCATCGTGGTGGCCGGATATCCCTCTGAAATGGAAATATTCTTAGAATCCAATCCCGGACTTAAAAGTCGTTTCACCATTCAATACGATTTTCCAGATTATACCCCGCAAGAGCTCGTAGAAATAGCAGGGTTTGCTTCTAAAAAACGAGGCATCAACCTTTCGGAAAATGCCTCTGAATCACTGAAGAAATTCTTAACCGATCGCTATCGTGAAAGAGACAAATTCTTTGGAAATGCCCGTTTGGTGAATTCGATGCTCGACGAAGCTAAAATTAACTTAGGGCTTCGGGTAATGAAAACAGAACATCCCGAAGAATTAGATTCTGCCGCACTCTCCACTTTAGAAAAGGCGGATTTTGATAAGATTTTTGCCGAAAAAACTCGCGTTTTACCTGAAATTCCTATCGATGAGGAATTACTTAAAGAATCCCTCAACAAACTAAAGGGGATGATAGGCCTGGAACAAGTGAAAGAAGAAATTGAGGAGCTGGTGAAATTGGTGCGTTTTTATAAAAGCATGGGCAGAGATGTCCGTAAAACTTTCTCTTTACATTCTGTATTTTCTGGAAATCCAGGTACCGGTAAAACCACCGTGGCTCGAATTTTAGCCCAAATTTATAAGGCTTTAGGTATTCTAGAACGTGGACATTTAGTAGAGTGCGATCGACAGTCGCTGGTAGGTGGATACGTTGGACAGACCGCTATTAAAACTTCCGAACTCATAAATAAATCTATGGGTGGCGTACTTTTTGTTGACGAAGCCTACAGTTTAACCGAAGGCGGTGGCGGCGATTTTGGTCGCGAAGCCGTTGAAACATTATTGAAGCGTATGGAAGACCGCCGTGGTGAATTTATCGTTATTGCGGCCGGTTATACCCAAAATATGGAACGTTTTATGGAGTCTAATCCCGGACTTAAATCACGATTTGATCGAGTATTTAACTTCACCGATTTTTCTGCCGATGATTTATATACCATTGCCATAAATCAATTAACCGATCATCAAATAACTCCTGAACCTAAGGCTGCCGACCATATCATGCGTTATGTCGATTTCTTGTATCGCACACGCGACAAGTATTTCGGTAACGGAAGAAGCGTGCGCCGCGTAATTGAAGAAGCTATTCGCAATCAACACCTTCGCCTGGCCGAAATACCAGAAGGAGAACGCGATGAAAAAATGATTCATACCTTAACATACGAAGATGTTCAAGAATTCAACACCGAAGTGAAACCCAATATTGCAAGTGGTGGAATAGGATTTAGGGTGTAAACCCCTAAATCTTATTCCCCTAATATTATAAGGGCTTGTTTTTGCTGTTTTCGAGATTCTGTGCTCAGAATAATCTGTTGAACGGATTTGTCGAAATGAATTCCTTCAATTTGAGCAGGTTTAATAGGCAGTTTTTTACGCTTGCACTTTTTGAAATTTGTTGAATTAACTTCTCCGATGTATTGTTTGCCGCTTGGACCATACCCGCAGAAATAGATTCTCCCATGGGCTTCGGTTGCGTCGGTAACCAAAAAACGCGGATTAAATTCACCCGATTTACTCAGGCTATAACTGCCCAATCTCTTCGGAACTTCATACACATCACAGGACAAACTCCGCCAATTTTTACTTAGTAATACAATAGTTGTGTCGCGTATTACCATTGCTTCACAATCAAAATTATGCAAACGGCGTATGTTGAAATCCTTTTGATCTTTATAGGAAAATGAAATAATTTCCCCTTTCAGTGATTTACAATTAATACGTTGCTTGTACTCACTCGAGTAATCCACCCGCTTTTTCAGTGAATCGACTGAGATTTTTATAATTTTTAGGTCCTTCCGATTGCCACGGTTGTTGCCGAAATCTCCAATATAGAGATATTCTCCATCCGATTCTAGGGCTTCCCAATCGGTATTGGGATACGATAATTCAAATATTACGAAATCTTTTTCGCTGATTGAAATACCCGAATCACGCCATCGCAAATAAGCACGTCGCTGTAATAAAAATAACTCCGAAGGATTTTGACTGTCATTAATTGACCAAATGCCTTCTGCCGTCTCGCAAAGTCCAGATGTCTCTTCTAAAAATGCCGGCAGTATATGTATTTTATCTATTCGTTCGGGAAGGCTATCCGAGTTATATGAATGCAAACCCAAATTTGGCACTATTTCAATAGATACCCAAT
Source organism: Bacteroidia bacterium (assembly GCA_965659745.1). Taxonomy (GTDB): domain Bacteria; phylum Bacteroidota; class Bacteroidia; order NS11-12g; family UBA955; genus VMCP01. Next base: position 9,313 of record CBFHXF010000053.1, on the reverse strand, counting down.
GTAAGGTAGACTCATAAACTTTGTTTTCCTTAAGCTTAACAACCTCGTTTTTCGCGCTCATGCTATTGCTGAATAGCACCACCCAAAAGCACAAAAATGGCAACGTGATTTTATTCATTAGGAACATTCAGTATTAATTTTGCCATTTTAAGCTCAAAATAACTAAACGACTCGTTTTGTGACCGTATTTCACTCAAACTTAAGGCCCAATCGACACCTAAATTAATTATTTCCTCCAATTTTTCAGCAGTTATTAATTCTCTCGCTTCGATCAATCCCAATTGAACTAATTTACTTAGATGGGTTTCGACTGTAGATTTTGCCAATTTCCTATTTTCCGAAATCATTGCAATATTTTTTACGGTCTGATACATTTCTAGGGTTACTTGCAAGGTGGGCGTTAATCCAATAGCGTCATCTTCGTTCGAATTCTCGTTTACAGATACACTCGCTTTTTCCAATACTGGCGGTGATACTGTTTCGGGGTGCAAGGGTTGATTTAAATATTTAAGCTGCAACAATTGCTCTCTCTTATTTAAAGTCGCCGCCGCCAACTCTTCTAATGCCGAACTCCAACGTTTACTCTTGCTTCTTTGATTGAAAATTTGCGTAGATGAAAAACACTTCTTTAATAGAAAATCATCCACTTGTGATATACAATACGCAATTGCTTTTTTACCCCTATTGAATAATTCCGCTTCCATTTCAACTATCGAACCATTCTGTTCGAAAATTTGACGGATCTCATTTCTAAATTTGAGCATGATGCGCTCTAATTCATTGGTTTTGGCAATATAGACATGCTGGATTTCTTTTATTTCTGGGGGAAGCTTTTCGCCGTATTTTCTTTCCAATTTATAGTACCAGGCAGAAGTGTAGGTTCGAAGCAACTCAAATTCAAATTTCTGTAATAATTTTTCTTTGGCGTGTTGACGCTTCTCAGATTCTAATAAGCCTGGAAGCTCCTCAACAGGCGCATTTTGAGCCGAATATTCAACAATTCTAGAATCGATAATGATATTTCTACCACTAATGCCGCTCTTTAAATACAAACCATCTAAAGAAACCGCTCTGCTCAACGCCACATAAACTTGTCCCGGAGCAAAGGATCTTTCGGCATCAATAATTACCTTTTCTAACGTCAATCCCTGGCTTTTATGAATGGTAATGGCCCATGCCAATTTTAGCGGAAAGTGCTTGAAATTTCCAATTTCTTCTTGAATAACCGCATCCGTTCCTTTATCTAAAACGTACTTTAAATTTTGCCAACTTTCACGCTCAACCTCTATTAATCGTCCATTTTTGGGATCCTCAACAATGATTTTATCTCCCGAAAGCTCTGAAACAATACCGATCTTACCGTTGTAATATTTTTTCTCTCCCGAAGTATCGTTTTTGACAAACATGACTTGCGCGCCCACTTTCAATTTTAAAACAGGCTCAATGGGATATTGATTCTCGAAAAAATCACCTTGAATCTCGGCATGAAAGGTACTATGAACCCCGGGCAATGCTTTAAGTTTCGCTTCGTTGATGCTTTCTGTAGTGGCATTATGACTACATAAGGTCACAAAACCATCTTCGTCTGGCTCGAAATTGGGTTGATACCGCTCTTGTAGCAATTCGAAATCACCTTGCTCCAGCGTAGCATTGCGTATGTTATTCAGCAAACTAATGAAAGTTCGGTTTGTTTGACGGTATACTTTATTCAGTTTAAGTTGAAGGATATCTAAACTCTCGTACACTCGGGAATCAAAGAAAAATTCAGATTTATAATAGGCATCCAAAGCGGGCTTTTCATGATTCCGCACTACCGGCGGCAGCTGAAATAAATCGCCAATCAATAATATTTGTACGCCTCCAAAAGGAAGGAAATTACGTCTACTAAAACGCAGCGATTCATCGATGGCATCAAATAAATCGCAGCGTACCATACTGATTTCATCAATAATCAGTAATTCTAAATTCTTGAATAAGTCTAACTTCGGCTTCGCATATCGAAAATGCGATTGCAACATTGGAATATTCTGCGTTACATTGGGATCCACCGCCTCCATAGTAGGTAGAAACATTCGCGTGGGAAGTCCAAACATCGAATGAATCGTACTTCCGCCGGCATTAATAGCGGCAACTCCTGTTGGCGCCACCACCATACAGTTTTTTTCAGTGTGAGCCAGTAAATGCTTTAAAAAAGTGGTTTTACCCGTTCCTGCTTCCCCCGTAAGGAATACATTGCGTTTGGTATTCTCAACAATGTCAAAGGCAATCTCGGAAACGGAAATTTCAGTCACAGGGCAAAGTTACCAAGCTTTTACCCATGATTATTTGTAATTAATGCACATTTTCATTTCAACTTTTGCATTTTTCGCAAAGCCAATTTTGAATGAATCGTGTAAGTTTGCACCGTGTCTGAAGTCAAAGCATTCTCCCTTAAACAAGTCACTAATATCATACAGTCTAAAATCGAACTGCAGTTTCCGAGTTCATTTTGGGTAAGGGCTGAAATCAATCGCTTAGGACATAATCCACATTCTCAACACGCGTACCCTGAATTAGTAGAAAAAGAAAATGGGAAAATCGTTGCCCAAATAGGAGCTACGCTGTTTGCAAGAACCTTTCAGGCTATTAATTCGCGATTTCTTCAAGTAATAAACGAGCCCCTAAAAGACGGCATCACAGCCCTCTTGCAAGTTAAAATTCAATTTAGTCCCTTATACGGACTCTCTTTGAACATCATTGATATTGACCCTACGTTTACCCTTGGTGAGTTAGAACGGGAGCGCATAGAAACTATTCAGAAACTGAAATCGGAAGGAATTTTTGACAATAACCGGAAAGTCCCACAACCCCTTTTGATGCAGCGGCTTGCTATTATTTCAGGTGAAGGCACACAAGGATTTTCTGATTTTATGAGTGTACTAAACCATAATGAATACGGTTACGCTTTTTATACGCACGTGTTTTCGGCAGTCATGCAAGGAGATGCCGCCATCGACAGTATTCAAAAACAACTTAAAAGAATTAAAAAAGTAAGCAAACATTTCGATGCGGTATTGATTATCAGAGGAGGAGGGGGGAACGTAGGAATGACTTGTTACAACAATTACCAGCTATCAAGAAGTATTGCCCTGTTTCCATTGCCTGTTTTCACCGGTATCGGTCATAGCACCAATGAGTTTGTGGCCGATTTGGTAGCCGCCAAAACCAGTATCACTCCAACCGGCATCGCTAATTATTTAGTAGAGCGGATCCGCGATGTAGAAATTCCCTTATTAAACGCCAAAGAAATCCTTCTGAGGGAAGTCCCCGAACGCCTCACCTCCGAATCTAAATTATGGACGGAGTACGCATTCGAGCTGCGTTCCCTCGCCAGAATGGAAATGAACAGGCATAGAGATATGCAAGACAAATGGATGCAACGTATGATTCTCAAAACCAATAAAACCCTGTCAAAAGAACATATTGCACACCAGAATTTACAGAGTAATCTGCAAAATGCAGCTCGAAATACCATCAGAGATGCAAAACTTTCCTTGAAAAATGAAAACGTTCAATTAACAAGGAACGTAAAAAACATTCAAAACATGCAACGTCAAAAATTAGATTCTTTGTCTGAAACCCTGCGATTATTAGATCCCATTCAATTGCTCAAAAGAGGATACAGTATTACCAGTAATGAAAAGGGAATTATAAAATCAGCAAAGCAATTAAAATCAGGAGAAATCTTGATCACACAATTTCAGGATGGAAGCGTAAAATCAACCGTAAATTAACAGTCGAAATGGAAAATAACGAAATACTAAATTATTCAGATGCCTATCAAGAATTGATGGAAATCGTTCAAGAAATAGAAAACGGAGACATTTCCGTTGACGTTTTATCCGAAAAAGTCAAAAGAGCCAGTATCCTTTTGCGCTTTTGTAAGGAAAAACTAAAACAAACGGAAGTAGATGTAGATCAAATATTAAAAGACCTTTCTGAGGAAGAATAATTTTTACGCGAGCCTATATTCGCTCAAATAAATTTGATAGAGTTGAATGTTGTTAAATCCCTTTATTCCACCCACAACGTAAACACCTCAATATGTTGCGCAGTGCCCACCGTTAACAAATAAGCGGCACCTGCTAAATCATTAGGTAAATTCAAGGTCTGCTGATTGTGATAACCCGCGTTTTTTTGACTCCAAATGACGCGGCCCTGCATATCGCAAAGTTGGAAAGAAACATCCGCATCGGTATTCAAACCCGAAACAAAAAGAGTGCTGTTTTTGACAGGATTGGGACCCACCGACCACAATTTTGAAGGATTAAGAGCCTTTTGAGACAGATTTGGATTCTGGAATACCAACTTAAAACGAGCAGGAGCATCGGATTGGGCATCTTTAATGTCAAAATGATACACATTAGAACCCATAACTATGGCATTATAGGTATTCAAAAAGGCATCGTATAACCACACCGATTGTTGTACATCGCCATTGTAATCGATTACAAGCGTGTACGATTTTTCGCGGTATTGCTTGATGTTCAAAAGCAATTCGGTTTCTGCATTGGGCAGGGTGCGCAATTCTTTAACGAAAGATTTATCGTCGTGCAACCAGGCCAGAGTCTCGTCTAAATTGCCGTATTTAACGACGTCTTTGTTGTCAATTCCGTCGTTATAATCATCCGAAAAATAAGCCGTGATGCCATCGCAGGAAGGTGCGTTCACCAAAAAAGAATCGCGGTGGTACAAACGTATTTGGAAGTCGGCATCGGGAGTCGTTGTTCTCCACGTATTAGAAAACGTATTTCCTTTGGCAGACTCTGTAAAAGTAAGGGCAGCATTGGCGCCATTACTCACCGCAAAAAATGCCTGTCCGGGTTGTAAGAATTTATTGGCACCGGAAGAATTATTGGTATTCGTATTGTTCGCCACATCCACACTTACATAAGCACCGCGGGTAGATAAGGTAGGATCCCACATCCAAATATCGGAGTTGATGTTCGTTCCCGCGGAAATAATACCCGACAAATCAACGGGAGCGTGAAACGGATTTCCCACGAAAAGATTATTTCCTGAGCCTGAATTACTAAAGCTTAAGGCCTTACTTCCGGTATGGAGCGTACCCGTAGTTCTCAAGGTGGTATTGGTAGGGGTAGGGGTATTGGTCGCCAAACTCACGGTTCTATCGCCGCGAATCATCAGTCGATACGGAGTTCCGGCGTCTAAAGTGGTGCTGTTGGTATTGGCGGCCGCAGACCATGTGCCGTTGCTGTTATCGAAGGTATAAAGGGACTTATTACCGGTTTGGGTGGCGTCGAAACCATTGCTGCCATCGGTAGTTCCCGTAATGTGAGTGCCCCTTCCGGCGGCATTTCTGCCATTTTCTTGCCAATTTTGATAAATGGAAGTAGTGGTGGTCACCCCAGGCGATAGAAAACGGAAAGCCCTGCGAGCGGGAATATAACGCTCCAAGGTTACATTTCCGGAAATAGCCGCACCACTTACCAATTCCTTTACGATGGCGGTTTTGGTGGCATTGGACTTTAAAGTCAAATTTCCGCCGGTAAACAAATTGCCGTCTGATAATGTCAAAGATTCGGTAATATCCGTAGAGTCCAAAAGGGTAATTCCTGAGGTATTTTCACTGATAAAATTCGCTAAAATATTGGTTCCACCCATGTACTGCATGGAAGTCCCATCCAGAGTCAGTGTCGATCCAGCGGCACCCACAATAACGCCTTCGTTGGTTAAATCGCTAGAAAGGGTAGTGGTGGTATTGGCGGTAATGGTCAACGTGGCTCCTGAGGGAATCTGCAGCGCACCGTCAACAGACCAATTGGCACCGGTACTGAAAGTGGTTGAGCCAGCAGAATTAGAAAGAATAAAAATCTTATCCGATCCAAAATTGCTCGGAGAGCCTCCGCTGCCATCGCGGGTTCCCGACCAATTGGCGGTATTGGTTAAGGCCGATGTAGAGGCAGATTTAATGTAATATTTGATGTAAGGAACCCAAACGGCATAGAGCGTCAGGTTGCTGCTGGA
>CBFHXF010000053.1:0-3276 GCA_965659745.1 Bacteroidia bacterium | reverse complement strand
GTACTATAAGTGTTTCCTACAGTGTAATTGGTACCCGAGCCCGTTGGGGAGGTATTCCACCCGTTAAAATAATACTCGTCTTTATAAAGATTTCCTTTGGTGGCGATGGTAACAGAACCGCCTGGGCTAAAAGTCTGCACGGCAGGAGCGGCTCCGGCTGTTTGGTTGTTGCCGATATACGTGACATCGTAGGTAGTAGACGTAACAAAAACCGGCTCCACGGTAGAGTCTTTATTAATGGTGATCGTCCATGGATTGGCGGTCGAAACCGAATTACCAGTATTGGCGTTTTTCCAATAATCAAACTTTTGGCCCGAGTTGGGAATGGCCGTTAAGGTCACTTGATCGCCCGACTCATAAATATCACCGTAAAGCGAGCCTCCGGTAGAGGAACCGTTGGTGGCTTTGAGCACTTTTAACATGTAAACGGTGTTGATTTCAGTTTCCACCGATCCTCGAGTAGGGGGATTGGCCCGTGTAGAATCGAGCTGATCTACCGTTACTTGATTGGTCGACGCGTTTGTACCCACAATATCGAACCATGCAGAAGTCGAAGGATTATAATACCCAACAGAAGGCGCTCCACCGCCATCGGTATATCCGGTAAGGACGCCTTTATTGGCTGTTTGATTGGGGAAGCTTCCCAGCTGCAAAGTGGCCGTTTTAGTGGTATTGGATACCAAATAAGGCTGAAACACTTTCGCTGTACCTATTTCAGAACCTTGTCCGTCTGTGATTTTAGTATAAATTCCCCCGGCAAAAATATCGTTATCGGAGCCGTCGGGGTTACCAGTGTAGCGGATGTTGCCGGCTGAATTACTTGAAAGATCGTTAGTTGAAGCATGGAAAATACTGTAATAACAATCCACTGATTTTCCCGCTGTGTTTCTTGATACAAATAAGAAATCGTCTAAACGAAAGCTCGTTGGTGAACCGCTACTGCCGGCGCTCATGCTGTAATTAAAGGCGAAAATACTATTGATGATGGTGCATTTATCGCGATTTCCGATAGCACCACCTTCGTCGCTCCCATATGTTACGTTCCCCGTAAAGGTAGAATTCAAAACATATAAAGTGCCAATATAATTGTTAATGCCTCCTCCGATTTCAATACTTTTATTATTGGAGAAAGTACAGTTGTTCATGTAAATAATCCCATTTCCCTTATTCTCGCATCCACCACCACCTGTGCCTTCAGCTCGATTTTCTGAAAATGTGGTACCGTCTACGTACATTGTGCCCCCATCGTTTAAAAATCCACCACCGAAACGGGCTGAATTTCTAATAAGTTGACAATCGTTCATGTAGATTACTCCGGTGCTTGTGTTATTCAACCCTCCACCACTACTTGCAGATGATCTTCCATTACTGATTATGACGCTATTCAGAACCAATTTATTGGCCGAATTAGAAATACAGGCACCCAATATATCACCGCCTTTTACAGTTAAATCATTAATAGTAATCGTTACGCTGCTTCCAGAACATTCAAAAATCCTATGGGTAGATGCATTAGGATTATTAACCCCGTTGTCATCCACACCAGGTGTGTTCACAGAAACTGTATTCCCATTTCCGTTTATGGTAATGGTTTTGGAAATGCTTATTTGCGCACTTATAGTAATATCATTTTGAACTTCGATTATGTCGCCGCTCGTTGCTTGGGCAATTTCATATGCTAAACCGCCAGAAAGTGAGGTGCTATTGGTTGTGACATAACGGGTAGCGGCATTCAATCCTATATGGGCAAAACAAAATATAAAGAGGACTAAGGTTGTGCGAAATTGTGTAAAACTGAAGTATTGCATAGGATGAAGAAATGCGACAAAGGCTTTTGCCCTGTGCCCAATGTACTACAAAAGTAAAATCAAAAAGTTACAATTTGTTATTATATTTTAACGCATAAAGTACCGAATGTGTACTTTGTTGTCACATTTAATCAGGCGATCTTCTATTCCTCTGCAATCAATCGGATTCCATTGCGATAGAAATCAATCATTCGATCGCGATACAAGCCGCCTATGGCTTCTTTGAAAGATTTTTTGCTCATCTGCAGCATTTTCTGGATTTCTTCGGGTTCGGCTTTGTCATTCAATGCAAGAAATCCACCGTTCGAATTAATTTCTCTCAAAATGCGTTCCTGATAGCTTGAAATTTTAGATCGACCCAAAGGGGTATAGGATAAGTCGACCAAGCCTCCTTCGCGAATCTGTCGCACGTAACCCTGAATGCGATCTCCAATACTGAGCGGTTCAAAAACTTCATTCGTATAGATGATACCGCGGTAGCGCTGTTCGATGATGACTTGGTAGCCCACTTCGTTTTCATAGTAAACCATGGCGCTCACTTTTTGCCCTTTTTTGTATTCGGGCGTATTGGGGTCTAACCAGCGATTTACACGCGCCGAACCTACCAAGCGGTCGGTTACCTCATCTAGGTACATGTAAACGATGCTATAATCGCCTTCTTTGAGCTTTTGGTGTTGCTCTTTAAAGGGGATAAATAGGTTTTTTTCCATTCCCCAGTCGGCAAAAGCGCCAAACGGGGAGACGGCCACGATATCTAAAATGGCATAGGTATTGAGTTCGATCAATGGTTTTATATAGGTTGCCACCAATCTTTCCTCTGAATCGCGGTACACAAAAACGTTGGTTTCTTGTCCTACGATAATTTTTTCGGGTAAATATTTATTGGGAAGCAATACTTCCTCTCCGACACGATCGATTAAATACCATCCATGCGGACTTTTTCGATTGAATTTCAATGTTTGCCAACGGCCATTCTGAATCACAATGCAAAGATGCAGAAATTTATTTTAGGAATTTTATCAAACCCCTTGAAAAAAATAAGACAAAGTGTATATTTGCACCCCAGTTCGGTGAGGTGGGTGAGTGGCTGAAACCACCAGTTTGCTAAACTGACGAACGGGAAACTGTTCCGGGGGTTCGAATCCCCCCCTCACCGCAAACAAAACAAAAGCCCGATGCGAAGCGTCGGGCTTTATTTTTATAGGCTTGACCAGCTGAGCTTGCTCGAGCGCAGTGAGGCCTATAAAAAACAAAGCCAAGAGGTACTCCTGGGCTTTTGTTTTGTTTAAGCCACCCCCTTAGGGATCACGACCGAAGGGAGTAATCCTCATATAGACAACCCTGACCAGCCGAGCTTTATTTTGATGGTATCGCATTTTGCGATACCAAGTATTCCATTTCTTTCTTGCTCAGCTGAAATGTAAAATCCGGCGGAAACCGATTTGGATTTCGCTTTCATTTTTTATTT
>CBFHXF010000052.1:0-12589 GCA_965659745.1 Bacteroidia bacterium | reverse complement strand
CATGGTGCAAAAATACTGTTATAATGGTTAATGGTTAATTGTTAATTGTCAATGATTTCTTACAATTTCATATTATTGACAACTGACAATTAACAACTGACAATTAACAATTAACAATTTACAATTTAATTCTAAGGCTATTCAACACCACAGATACCGAACTGAAAGCCATCGCAGCGCCCGCAATCATCGGATCTAACGTGAACCCGTTAAACGGATACAATACACCCGCCGCTATCGGAATGCCCAATACATTATATATAAAAGCCCAAAATAAATTTTGCTTGATGCCCCGAATCGTATGCCTCGACAAGGCCAATGCCTTCGGCACCGAACGCAAATCCGATCCTATTAACGTGATGTGCGACACGTCCATCGCAATGTCCGAACCGCGACCCATCGCAATGCTCACATCGGCTAATGCCAAGGCTTCCGAATCGTTAATGCCGTCGCCCACCATGCCCACTGATTTGCCTTCTGCTTTCAGCGTGCGTACATGATCGGCCTTGTCGCCCGGCAATACCCCGCCATACACCGTTTTAATGCCCACCTGAGCCGCCACCGCCTCTGCCGTGCGCGCATTATCGCCACTCAACATCCACACATCCAAGCCCGCTTTCTGCAACTGGGCAATCGCCTCGGCACTGCCTTCCTTAATCGGATCCGCGATGCCCGCAACGCCTTTAACCGTTTCCCCCGAAGCAAAAAACACCACCGTTTGTCCGCCGCGCTCCCACTCTTCCGCCTGCATTTCCCTCTCGGGGGAAATCACCACCTGCGCCTCTTGCATCAACGCGCGATTTCCGATCCAGAACGCCGTTCCGCCGTATACGCCGCTTACGCCTTTTCCTGTGACACTCTGAAAATCGACTACCTTAAAATCCGACGAAACTCCCTTTAAATGCGTTAAAACCGCATGCGCCAAGGGATGTTCCGATTTCTGCTCCATCGCATAAAACACCGCCAATTCTTCTTCGCTGGCCTCAAAATCCCAATGATTTACCTTGGGTTTGCCCTCGGTTATGGTTCCGGTTTTATCCAAAAATATCACCTCCAAATCCATCGCTTTCTCCAAACTCACCGCATCGCGAATCAGAATCTGGTTCTCCGCGCCTTTGCCAATTCCGACCATCAAAGCCGTTGGCGTGGCCAATCCAAGTGCACACGGACACGCAATAACCAATACGCTAATGGCATTCACTAGGGCCAAACTGAATCCGTTTTCCGGCGCTAAAGTCCACCATAGAATAAATGTAAGCAGCGAAATCCCTACCACCACCGGCACAAAAATTCGGGCTATTTTATCGACTAATTTTTGCACTGGGGCTTTGCTGCCCTGGGCTTCTTGAACAGTTTTGATGATTTGCGACAGCAAGGTTTGCGCGCCTACTTTATCGGCCCGCAACACAAATTGTCCCTTTTGATTCAAGGTTCCGGCAAACACCGTATCGCCCGATTTTTTCAAAACCGGCATGGGCTCGCCCGTCATCGTACTTTCATCTACATACGATTCGCCTTGCAAAACGGTGCCGTCTACTGGAATACGTTCTCCAGGTCGCACCGAAATTTCATATCCAATTTGCACCTGTTCAATAGGCCAATCTTTTTCTCCTTCGGGGGAAATCCACCGAACGGTTTTGGCTTGCATTCCCATGAGTTTTTTGATGGCGGTGCCGGTTTGCGACTTGGCCCGTTCCTCTAAAAGCTTCCCAAAAGAAATAAAGGTTATGATAACCGTTGCGGCCTCAAAATATACGTGTGGGTGGATGCCTCTGGCATGCCAGAATTCGGGATATACCAAATTAAACACACTAAAAACGAAGGCCACGCCCGTACTTAAGGCCACCAAGGTATCCATATTCGCATAGCCTTGTTTGGCTTGTTTGACGGCGCCAATGAAGAAAGACTTCCCAAAATAAAAAAGAACGGGAATGCTTAAAACGAAGGAAATCCATTTTCCGGGCACCCATTCCATGAAAAACATCCCCAAAATAAAAATGGGAAGGGTTAGCAAAGCAGATGCGATGGTACGTTTTTTGATATCGTCATAGGCGCGCTGTTTTTCAGCAGATTGGAGTTCTTGGGCATTTTCGGTTTCGATGATCAAATCGTAGCCTACCGCTTGAAGGGCTTGCTGCAGATCGGTTTCGGGGGTGGACTCGTCGTAACTGATGAGGACCGATTGACTGGCGAAGTTCACTGCGGCTTCGTGCACGCCGGGGGTATGCGCTAATATAGATTCGACACTCGATGCGCAAGCCGCGCAACTCATGCCGGTAACGGGAAAGGTTTGTTTTTTCAAAATATGTGGGGTAATTGAAACCAAAATTACAAAATTACGAGTGGCAAGAGGGCCAAATTGTGATTTTAGACACATTAATCGATAAAATGAAGGTATACATTTGTTCGTATATATACCCTACCCCATATGAATGTTGAAATTCTTGCCCGGATTCAATTTGCGTTTACTGCGGCATTCCATTACATCTATCCACCCTTAAGCATAGGTTTGGGACTTTTCATGGTTATCATTGAAACCCTTTATCTTAAAACCAAGAATCCTCTTTACGAAAAATTGGCTCGTTTTTGGACGAAAATCTTCGCCCTTACTTTTGGTATCGGGGTTGTTACCGGCATTGTAATGGAGTTTGAATTTGGCACCAATTGGGCCACGTACTCTAAGTATGTAGGAGATATTTTTGGCAGCGCCCTTGCCGCTGAGGGCATTTTTGCTTTTGCATTAGAAAGTGGATTTTTAGGTATTTTAATATTCGGATGGAACCGGGTAAAGCCTTGGGTTCATTGGGTTGCTACGTTAGGGGTGTTTTTAGGCTCTATGTTCAGCGCCGTTTGGATCGTAGTAGCAAATAGTTGGCAACAAACTCCAGCCGGTTATCATATTGTGGGGAAAGGCATGAATGCAAGGGCTGAAATTACCGATTTCTGGGCTATGGTTTTCAATCCTTCCAGCGTAGACCGATTAACCCATGTTTGGTTGGGGGCTTTCTTAGCAGGTGCATTTTTGGTTATTAGTGTTCATGCTTATTACATATATAAAAAACAGCACATTGAAATTTCTAAAATCGGATTACGGATAGGACTTTGGATTGCCGGTATTTTTTCATTGGGACAATTAGCAACAGGGCACCATTCTGCAGAAGGGGTAGCGGTTAACCAACCTGCTAAATTGGCCGCTCTTGAGGGGCACTATGATTCCTCAAACGTAGCCGATATGTATATTATGGGGTGGGTAGACCAAGAAAACCAAAAAGTTTCAGGCATACGAATTCCAGGTGGCTTGACGTTTTTGTTGCACTACGACTTCAAAACACCGGTTACCGGTTTGAACGCATTTCCCCCAGAAGATAGGCCCAAACAAGTAAATGCCGTTTTTCAATTTTACCACATAATGGTCGCAATTGGAATGGCATTAATTGGCATCAGTATTTATGCATTATACTTATACTGGCGGGGTAAATTATGGGATAATAAATGGTTTTTATTGGTGCTCATATTTAGTGTATTTCTTCCTCAAATTGCCAATCAAGCGGGTTGGTTTGCAGCTGAAATGGGCAGACAACCATGGGTTGTGTATGGATTATTAAGAACTTCGGATGCATTTTCCCAAGTGGTGAGTGCCAATCAAATTGTGTTTTCTTTAGTATTGTTTTTCTTAGTTTACACGGTGCTTTTTGTTTTGTTTGTTTACCTTTTGAACAAGAAAATCAAGACGGGTCCAGGAGAACATGAAAACATACAGCAGAGACCCCAACAAGAACAAATGTCGAACCTTCTCAATCACCAATAACACCCATAATGTACACAGAATTATTACTCGGATTGGACTATCCCACTTGGTGGTTTTTAGTAGTAGGAGGCTTATTTACGGGTTATGCTATTTTAGATGGCTTTGATTTTGGGGCGGGAGCTTGGCATTTGACTTTCAAAAAAGAATCGAGTCGCCGTACCGCATTAAATGCAATTGGTCCCGTTTGGGACGGTAATGAAGTATGGTTGGTTATTGGCGGCGGTGCGCTTTTTGCTGGATTTCCCGTTGTATATGCCACCTTATTTTCGGCCATGTATACGCCTTTTATTTTATTTTTGGTTTTTCTTATTTTCCGAGCCGTTGCGATAGAATTCCGTAGCAAAGAACCCATGCTTTGGTGGCGTAAAATGTGGGATATAGTTTATTCGGTTTCCAGCATTGTACTTTCCCTGCTATTAGGCATTGTGTTAGGCAACGTATTACAGGGTATGCCTATTGGTGAAAATGCCGTTTATCAAGGTTCCTCTTTCTGGGGATTTCTTACTCCGTTCCCATTATTAGTGGGTTTTTCTGCCGTTGCTTTATTCATGACCCATGGAGCAATTTATTTATTATTAAAGACCGAAGGACGGTTATATGCTCGAATTGCTATAAGTTTAAGGCGTTCCATTGTATTTTTTATTGTGACGTTTGCTCTCACTTCAACTTATGCATTGGTGTTTTTACCTCATTTAACTCAAGTTTTTAAAGACAATCCTGCTTGGTTTTTAGTTCCGCTCTTGGCCCTTCTTAGTATTGCCAATCTTCCAAGGCTTGCGGTTAAAAGAAACTATCGCATAGCCTTCGCATTTTCCTCGCTGTCCATTGCCTTGTTATTCATGATTGTCGCCATCAATTTATACCCTAATTTATTATTGTCTACGATTGATCCTAAATACAATATTTCCATTTACGACGCGGCTTCGTCGGAAAAATCCTTGGGTATTATGTTGTTAATGGCTGCAATTGGAACCCCGCTAGTTATTAGTTACACAGCTATAATATACTACACTTTTAGAGGAAAAGTTAAAATAGACGAGAGCAGTTACTAAAATCGATTTTAACCTGTGCAATTTAATTGCTCTGGTTACAAACATTGGAAGGATTGATTTCTTACAATTTAACAGTATAATTACCCGGGTTTCTTGAAAATATTCCTACTTTTGAATTTTTCTTAAACTAATTAGATTTGCGCTCCTCGACTACACTTTTTATTTTTAATTGTTACCCACCCATAATCTTGTCGGTTTTTTCGGCAATTTTATTTCTTTTAAGTCCTACAATAAAGGCTCAATACGTTTATAACGACAATCAATTTATTGGATATAATGGAGATACCGGCATTGTGAGCATCAGTCTATCGGATCCCATGCCGGTTGCCAATAGAAAATTCGTTCCCGAGAAAAAAATGTGGAACGGTCCATACCGCTTTCAATCGCAGCATAAAAAGACGGCTCCCAATTGGGAAAATCGCAATTACATTGAAATAGGATATTACGCAGATGGCCTTGAAAATGGAGAATGGACCTACACGGAGCAAACAACAGCTCTGAAAATTGAGGACTTGCAGGTGAGCGGACTTAAATACCGCATCAATACCGTTCTTAAATCTCACAAAGGGAATTGGCGGAAAGGGGTTAGAAATGGCGATTGGTCTTATGAGGTAATCGAAAATCCCACTGAAAATAAGCAGCTTATCGAAACTTTGAATTACAAATTCGAAAACGGTTGGTTAAACGGCCCCATAGCGTATGAGAACAAACGCGAACACATTAAACTAAGCGGCCAATTTGCAGAGGGCATGATGGTGGGCGATTGGACTTGGAATTACAGCGATAGTGTAACCGAGCATCGCTTATATGAAAAAGGGGTGTTAATTTCACTAGAAACATACACAAAAACAGATACCCAACAGTGGATGTTCCCATTGAGCACCCGTTGTTTAGATGCCTTAAAAAGTCGCGATAAAACCGGCGATTTGGTGCACTATCCCATGAGCTTGACCTTCAGCGATGGCTATCCCAAACAAAGTCCATGGGTGCAAATTCAAAAAAATGGCTTAGTCGCTTTGGAATACATTCACGAACGAATTTCTGCCTTTTTACCTAACTGGAAATCGGAAATGGGACTTGCCTTTGGCACCAACAGATGCATTTATCCTTTAAGCGGAGAGGAAGAATTGCAACTTTCCAAATGCTTAGAATTGCGCCAAAATTGGGAACTCGTTTTAAACCATGTACGCGACACCTTATCTTTAGTAGAACGCTATCCGCAGCAGCAAGCGCTCAGTAATAAACTGCGATTATGGCTCCAAATTCAAGAAAACCGCCTGAATTATACCCAAACTTGGCGCGAAATCATGGAAACCGGCCGCTTGGTTTATTACAACCGCGAAGGTCAGCTTTTCAAATTCGCCCAAGATTTACTACACGCTGATACCCTGCATTACAAGAAAGGATTCGAGCTAATTGAATATCCCTCAAAGGGAAAAAACTTCATGACGTATTTGGTCGAAAATACACAAAGTCGAATCGATACGGCCAACTTCTGGCTCGATAGTTTAATTGCCATCCAAAAGCGCTACGAATTATCAAAATTCATGTTGCAGTTAAGCGCCCAAATCCAGAGCACACACGATTCACTCGTACGCACTTGCATCGTCGACACACTGCCTTATGGACCCTTTTATGGCTACCTAAAAGACGTCTCCACTCTTTTCTTGGGGGAAGCCTTTGAACGGCGGTACCAAAGCTTTCTGAGCGAGGCCGAAATACAAAAAGAACAATCCATGGGTGACAGTCTTTTATCGGATTTGAAACGATTAGACCAACTGCGGTATCGAAGTATTCAGCTGAACAAGCTGTGGCGATTTATCGATACGTTTTACACCGAGCAGCGTATAGATGCCTTCACCTTTGAACGTTTGAAGGTTCGCACTAAAAAGCGGTTTTACGAGCAATTGGTATCCTACACACGAGCAGAAATTGCCCTTCAACAAAATCTACCTCTTTCTCAGCGCTTGGAATCTACCCAATCCTTAAGACGCATATTCCAATCGTTTTTAGGGGTACGCGATAGACAAACCAATGCCTTCGAACGTAAATTAATGAAAGCTAAAAATCACGCCGAAAGGAGGGCCATTTGGGAATCGCTGTATTTATGGTAGTCGCTCGTCGTAAAATCATCGTTTTTGCGATATGTTTCGTCGCAATGTTCACAAATGTAGCTTCACAAAATGTGTCGCCAGAAAAAAGCTTGGAGAATACCTCCGGACTCTGGTTAGGCACTTATACCAAGTACAAAATCAGCGACAATTGGTTTTATTATGGAGAATACCACTACCGCAGACGCAACCAATTTGTTAAGGATATGGCTCAAATTTATTTACGATTTGGAGCCACTTACAGACACAGCGATGAATTTGAAATAACGGGAGGCATTGTTACCCCTATATATTGGGCCCCAAACCAAGATGCCCCTAACATCGATAAAGTAGTGATGCAATATCGCTTTTGGGAGCAGTTTTTGTTCGTTCAGCATTTAGAACGTTCCAAAATTTATCACCAATTGCGATTCGAACAACGCTGGGCTCGGAAATATTCAGTGGGGTCTCCTTTTGAACTTACCCACCGGTTCCGTTATAAATTCTCAACTTACATTCCATTGAACAACCACCATTTAACACCCGGTACCTACTTTGCTTCAATTTATGATGAAATTTTCATCCAAGCCGGACCGAGCATCAAATTCAACTACTTCGAAGACAATCGTTTATTCTTAGGCCTTGGGTATGTGGTTAATGAAAACATACAATTGCAAGCCGGTTATATGTGGACGTTCCGCCATGCCGGAAGTCCTTACAAATACGAAAACCGACATATTCCGCGCATCAGCTTTTACCACAGTTTAGACTTATCTAAGTCTATTAAGCCATATAAACAATTGCCTGAACTACCTGAATTTTAGGTATAAAAACGTAATCTCAAACACACGTTAAACGGTTGAAAGGCACGTGTTAACCCATAATACCGGATGGTAAATGGATATTATTTCCGTGCGAATGCCGATAAATCGGTGTTATTCCCGTACAATACCAAAATATCGTTTTCTTGAAGCATCCAATCGTCTGAGGCCACCCCTTGAATTTCCGATACGGTTTTGGTTTTGCCTAACAAACTTTTGACTTCGTTCTTTTTGATAATGGTGAGTACAAGTAAATTGTATTTGCCTTTCCAATCAATGCTCCCTAGGGTGCGGCCTACAAATTTAGCAGGTACACGCACTTCTATGAGTGAATATTCTTCGTTAAGTTCGAATGAGTCGATTACATCGTTAAGGCACAATTTTTTAGACCAGCGTTCGGCGGTTTCTTCTTCGGGGTGCACAATTTCATCTACCCCAATGGCTTGCAATACTTTTTCGTGCAAGGGATCGATGGCACGGCTTATCAATCGGTTTACCTGCATGTTTTTCAACATAGCTGTAACCATGATATTGGCTCCCTTATCTTCTCCGATAGCCACGATAGAAACGTCCGTTTCTTTCCATGGAAGTCCGCGCATGGTAAATTCATCGGTAGCATCCATGCAGATGGTATGTGAAAGTTTTTCTTTTAGGTTTTCCACTTTCGACATACTGGTATCGATGCCTATTACTTCGTTGCCGAGGGCCGTAAGTTTTTCGCCCAATGGAGCGCCGAAGTTTCCCAAACCGATGATGATGTATTTCATGCTATAAATCGTTTACAATCTTAGTTAATATTAATGTCTTCTTTAGGATACCGGTAGCTCTTTTCTTTGGTTTTTTTGATAAAGGCTATCAAAAGAGTAAGCATACCTACACGTCCGACAAACATTATGGCCATAATCACAATTTTGGCTTTGTAACCCAATGCGGCTGTAATTCCCAAGCTCAATCCCGCGGTTCCAAAAGCGGAAACCACCTCAAATGCCACGTCGCGGGTAGGCAGTTGTGGCTCGAGTATGGTAATGCTCAAAATTCCCAAGAAAATAATGAGAAGCGATAAATACACCACAGCAAAGGCACGGCGTACGGAATTATTAGAAATTTCCCGTCGGTAAATCTCGATACGATCCTTCCCTTTTGCCATACTGAATACATTCAATATCATCAGGGCAAGCGTGCTGGTCTTGATACCACCACCCGTTCCTGCGGGGGAAGCCCCGATCCACATCAGTCCCATGGTTAACATCACTGCGGGGAGGGTAAGCTGGGCCATATCAATATTATTGAACCCGGCCGTTCGGGGTGTTGTGGCTTCAAAAAGGGCCACCACCCATTTACCCCATCCTTCATGTGCGGCGAGTGTATTTTGGGCTTCCAAGCGATAGAACATTAAGGTTCCAATAAAAATCAAGGCCAGAGCTGTAATGATATTGATGCGTGAGTTGATATTAAAAACCCAAGGGCGGTAACGACCTTTATCGCGTGCGGTAATGGTTTTACGAATCCAATACTTTAAATACTCCACTACATTTGAAACGATTGGAAATCCCAAGCCCCCAAATACAAAAGTGGCAATTAATATCAATTGGAATCCATAATTAAAGGCGAAAGAACCTGTATAAACACTGCCCGATAATGTAGAAAAACCGGCATTGCAAAAGGCCGAAACGGCATGAAATGAAGCGAAAAATAGGCGTTGATTCCAAGTGCTGAAATCGGCGGGATTCACAGAGAAATAAATGGCAACCGCCGAGAGTAATTCCACCACAACGGTGATACCTAATATGTATCGCAGGGTTCTAAATACTTCTGAAATTTTATTAGACGAATTGATATCGCTTAGGGCTAGCTGATTTTCGTAGGAGGCTCCGCCTTTGAATAAATACGAAAAATAACTCGCAAAAGTGAGGATTCCCAAGCCCCCAATTTGAATGAGTGCCATGATAACCGACTGTCCGAAAACCGTAAAATGCGTTCCCGTATCTACCACCACCAAACCGGTTACACAAACGGCGCTGACAGAAGTAAAAAGGGCATCGATGAATGATATTCCTTCATAGGTGGATCGAGGTGCCATCAACAAAAAAGCGCCAATGAAGAATATCAAACTAAAACTTAACGTGAAGATCACTGGAGGCGGTAAATTCCGCCGGGTATAATGCAAGTCAATTACCGACAAGTCGGCAATAAACGCCATCACCACCGATAGTTTCACGAGGAAAACATAGCCGAATATAAAAACATAATCGGTAGAGAACCATTCCACAACACCCCAATGCGGCAATACAATTAAATACAACTGGAACAGCCGCCAAGAAATTTCTTTGGTCCAACGCTTCCATGAATATTTTTTTTGCCACAAGAGAGAGAATGCATGCAATCCAAAAAAGAAATGCAGGGTCATCAATCCTCTGTAAAAATTAATTTCACTGTGCACATTGGTCTCCACTTCGGGGATAAACGCACCGTGTTGAATAAAGTAGACTAAGCCCCAGAAAGAAAGTGCCAATTGCACATAACGCAAAACTTTAAAGGGTTTTTCGATGGAAATTTTGGGGGCAATCGGCATTGATTAATTGATTACGTGCGCCAAATATACAACGGCGTACGCTCCCGTGCATAATAGTGCATGAATATTAAATGATTGAAACAAAGAAATTTTGGGCTCCTTCTCTGGGAATACCGTCATACCCAGGGCCCAAAACAGCCCTGCCCCCCATAAATCATTGAGGTCCGCACTTCCGTTAGACCAATGCATCCATTGAAAAAATTCGAAACCAAAAGCCAATAATAATGGCAAATACCACAAAGAAATTTGGATCTTCCCAAACTGAATCATGTAACGTTTTGAAAGCAGGGTAATCGCTAAAATCCACAAAGCCTCAGGTAGCGAATACGTTTGGAAGTTCGAAAGATTTACATGCGAGGTTACCCATGCTCGGGACTGATAAAAAGGTTGGCCTCCCCATATTTTTATGAACAGGTAATTTACTACCGTTTGTTCCGTTCTAAAAAAAAGATAAACGAATAAACTTAGTAATAAAGCAAGGGCAATAATGAAGTATTTTATTCTCAACGCTTGCGCAAAGTTATCAATTTGAAGTAGTAAAAACGACCTATTTTTCTTTCATTCTCAATCTGCCATTTAGTTTCATCCAAATGGGACAATAGGTAAAAGGGCACTCTTACGCCCAAGCAACGCGCTACAGGTTGTATCAATCGATCAAAATATTTCCAACCCCGAGAATCGTGGTTTTGGATATAGCAAATACCATCGGGTTTGAGTACCCGATGTACTTCCGACATCACAGCAGGAATGTCCGTAACCGTGCTTAATACGTGAGACAGCACCACGATATCGAATTCGGCCTCGTCAAAGGGCAGCTTTTGAGCATCGGCATGTATAAGCCGTTCTTTGATTTCCTCCGAAAGCGAACGTTGTAACATGTGCGGCGAATTGTCGATGCCCCAGCGGTCGTGTTGAGCCCATTGCGGCCAAATGGCGGCGGTTCCGCAACCAATATCGAGTAAGCGGCCTGGTTTTTGAGCTTGAATTTGAGTGGTTAACTCGGTTTTTGAAGGCATCGCCCAACGGTCGATAAGCGGATAAATTACCGATATGTACTTATAAATACTCACTGATTGCGCTTCCTTATATATAGGTATCGTTTGCGACTTGAAAAGGAATCTACTACTGCGTAGTTTTCATTAAGCTCCTGCATCAATTGAGTAAAACGGAACACTTGGGCCGAATCCGTTGCCGATTCTGAAATAATGTAGCTTGGTTTTGTACGCAAGAAATCTTCCTTGAATCGCACTCTATGTGCCACCACATCGCTTCGGTGATTGTTGGGCGGATAATAGAAATACGTATAGTAAGGCACGGGATAGCGCGAGACATACTGCGACTGACTGTAAAAATAGAAACGGCCCATATTCTCGGTGTCGAAGTACACATTTTCGCCCGTTTTTAATTTCGACAAAAGGATTTCTCGCTCCCATTTTGCGCCCTTCATGAGTTCTTTATTTTCGCGATTTTGATGCCCATATTGCCACATGGAAACGCCTATTATCCATACAAATGCTGCGTACCGGAACGGCTTCCAAACAGGTCCGGAAATCCAGCTGCCCATATCCCAAACCAACAGAACCGCTCCCAGCGCCAACACCGCCAATAAGGGTATTCCGTAATGCAAATACGAATGCGCACCGAGCGATAAAAAGACAGCGGCGGCAAGGGTTGCCGGTATCCAAGCGGCAAACCATGCCCCGTTTGCATGCATTTCTTGAAAGCGGTAACGGCGGTACATGAGCCATAAAAAGCGCAGTAATGCGATCCCCAAGCCCCAAACGAAATAGGATTCATTTTCGATTAAATAAGGGTTCCAATATTGTTTCAGCAAGTCAAATCGTTCGTAAAAGGATTCCAGGCCTGATTTTCCTTCCCCCGAGTACAAAAAAGCCCCCTGAAGGTACTCTACTACAAAATGTAAGCGACCCGTTAGGAGGTAAATTCCGGCGAAAATGAGCCAAGGTAAGGAAACGCATACGTGCCATATATTTCTTTTCGGGGGAAGCCAAAGCGAACGGTAGCTGCCGCTCAGTAAGAACGCGGGATAGAACAGAGCGAAGGGTTCTTTGATGAAAATGGCGGCACCAAATAACAATCCCGACAATATTAAGGTACTTCGATGGGTGCCCGCATCGAACCAGAGCCAGGCCGATAATAGCAACATCAAGCCCCATTCTTCGGTGAAACCACCGACGTAACTGACTTCCCAAAAGACAAAAAGTTGGAGGTACCAAAAGGCAATG
>CBFHXF010000051.1:0-13170 GCA_965659745.1 Bacteroidia bacterium | reverse complement strand
ACCTGTTCGCGCTGCGCCAAGACTTCCCCCGAGACAGTTTTATGGCTTAATTCTTCAATTAATTGTACCATTTCCGAGGGCGTATTCGCAACCGAACATAGCGATTCGAGTCCTGTTTCTTCAACCATAGGCCGATTGGCAATTACAAAACGACCTCGATAAAGCGAATTGAGTAATTTCAGTTTGATTCCTGTTGACTGAAACGTTACCAGCACGTTTGCATGTGCGTTGGCAATGAGGTCTAATATATGATCGGCCGCAACGTCGGCCACTAATTTTATATTGGAATGTAAGGCTACAGCTTTTTGGAGTGACTTCGAGGGCCTGCTGCCCGCGATGATGCAATCCATTTTGGTTTTAGGAAAAACCTCTTGCGCCAAATACAGCGCGGCGCGGTTATTTTCGGGAACAGACAGGTTTCCGTGGTATAATATATAGGTACCCTTGCCTATTTTAGATTGTACCGATTCATTGGAATGAAAGGCAGGCACGTACGTCGCATTTTTATATTCCGATTGAAAATAGGCCGTTTCCATCGGAGAAATTCCGGCTATCCCCTGTGATTTGACTAAAATTTGCTCGTAGTTCTTTAGTTTTCGCGCTTCCGTTTTGAAAAACAAGGTTTTCCACCATCGCTCTTCTGCCAAAGCTAAGGCTTCGTAATAATGGTGCTCCACATTGTGGGCCCGTACAATTTTACGTTTATGCTGCAACGCCGGATGATCTAAATAACGCGTGGTATGAAGTCCTTCAAACAAAATAGGCGCATCATCGGCCGACAATCGTTTTAATAATTTTTCCGAACTGCGACTCGAAACAATAAAGGGCAATTTCCCAGCAAAGGGATTGGATTTTTTTCGCGGATAATAATATAATGCATGCACCTCATCGCGCAGTTCACGCGAAGGCTTTTTGCCGCCATACAAGAACACATGCAACGTAACCTTGATATCTAGAATAGAAAATGCTTTTAATTTAAAAAACATATCCGTTGAACCTCCGTAGTTAGGTGGGTAAGGCAAATCGAAGGCCACTATATGTAAGTGCTTAGGCATTGAAATAAATTTGATGTAAAATTCGCGATTCTGTCTGCCAATTCCATACGTCTCTCGCTTTTTTGCAATTTTCGCGGTATTTCTGGTACACACTATCGTCGTTCATTAACGCATGCACGGCCTTATAAATTTCCTCATTGTCGTGGTGTACCAAAACGCCCACTTGGAATTCTTCGCAAAGGTTGCGGTATTCCACAAAATCGTTAATCACAGAAGGCAATAAGGCATGGGTATAATCGAAAAATTTATTGTTCAACGACAGTTCGTAACTCTTTGAAACCGCTTCCGACACGTTGTATCCTACCCGAGCCCGCTCGGTCAGTAAGGGCAAAACGACCGGACTCACAAATCCCAAAAAGTGTATGCGTCCGTTTAAGGCAGATTGCCGCACGCGTTGCTGTAAATCCGACAAAATATCGCCTTCTCCTGCAATGACTAAATGAAAATCGGTAGGCTCCAAAATATCCAATAAGCGCTCTAATCCCCTTCCCTCGTTCACTGCCCCTTGGTATAAAATAAAGGGTTGATTGGGTAATTTTATTTCCGGGGGAAGCTTTACTTGCGGCAATTTACTTTCTAAAAACGGTGCATTTCTCACAACCTTAACCTCACGAGCGTACAATTTCTCTAATTCGTTGGCGATGGCGTTACCTACGGTGTACACATCATCTGCCGCGGGCATGACAAGGGCTTCCACCCAGAGCCAAAACCGTTGAATTTTAGGTCTTCTTGCTACTTCTGGCACGTACGGAAACCATTCGTGAGCATCGATAATCCACCTCCATTTTTTTAATTTCTTGAGCCATTTTCCTGGTAAAGCCGTGTCTAAATCTACGGAACAGAGCGCGTCGGCATTTTGAAATAACAAATAAAAAAAAAGGCGAATATTATATTCTATATAAAAGAACTTGCCTTTTTGGAACCAGCAATTCAATCTTTTTTGACTAAAACCTCTTGTTTGCAGAGGTAAAGAATCGTTTTTTACTCTTCCGATGAGACAAACCGAATGTCCTTCATTGTGCAATACGGTACACGTTCGAATCATGCGCTGATCGGAATTTAAATCGTTTGTTACCGTAAAAAGGATTTTCAAGGCATCAAAATTAACTGATTGGATTCGGTTTTTTGAATATTACCCTTATCTAAAAGTCTTTCGAGTACTTCTAAAAACAGTTTCCGCTGCGCCAATGGAAAGTTATGGGTTATTTCATGCAAATCGCTCATTCCAGATTGAAGCATTTTAATGATTTGAACTTCTATATGAGCCACCGAATGTTCGGGAGATTTTCGTTTGCAGACATCGCAAGAACCACAATCGGCACTCTGTATTTGGGTAAAGTAATGAATCCAAAACGCGGACCTACACGCTTCTTGATGGGCATAGGCTTGTAGGCTTTTGAGCGATTGCAAGCGGCGTTTTTTTAATTCATCTAACTGCTCCATGTTAATGCTCGGATACATCACACGCGGTTCTAACAAGGTAATTAAGGGATCTAAGCTTTGTGGAACATAGTCAATCAAACGCTGTTTTTGAAGCATTTTTAACATTTTTACTACTAAATCGGGTTCTTTTCGAAGCCGCTTGGCAATTTGAAGCTCTTGAAAAGAGGCATATGATTCAAAAACGCCGCCGTAAGATCGCAATAAAACATCTATTAATCCTTCGTATTGGGCATAGCGAATTTTAAAATCATAGACTTCGGCATAATCGGCGGTAAACATAAACCGCGACTGTGTTTTAATGCCTTCGTTGAGCTCCACCCAACCCAATTTTTCGAGCGCGCGCAATGAATAATAAAATTCCGAAACCGGAATTCGGTATTTTTTAGCCGTTTCCATATAGTTCAATGGATAGGTATTATGAAGTCCATGTCCGGGCGAAATTCCAATGGCATTCATTGCGGCATGATACACCCTTTTAATTTGGGCTTCGGTGGGATGCTGCATTTCGATATGTTCTTTGGCCCGTATCCAATCGCTTTCCTCATGAAAAAGCACACAAAAACTGCGTTTTCCATCGCGGCCTGCCCTACCCGATTCTTGATAATAGTCTTCAGGTGTGGTGCTGGGTGCCGTATGAAAAACGTAGCGCACATCGGGTTTATCCACGCCCATTCCAAAGGCATTGGTGCACACCATGACCCGCACTTTGTCTTCTATCCATTCTTGTTGTTTTTGGGAACGTTCTTGATTGGGCAATCCACCGTGATAATAGTGCGCGGAAATGCCTTCGCTTTGCAACCATACCGCGGTTTCTTGAACGGCTTTTCGAGTTGGGGCAAATACGATAGAACAACCTTTGGTGTTTTTCAGAGCTTGCAGCAGCAGGGCCGATTTATTGCTGGCTTGAATGGATTGAAACACCAAATTGTCGCGACCGAAAGCACCTTGATGTATATCGGGATTGTGGAGCTTTAATCCGGCAATGATGTCTTCTTGTATCCATTGGGGTGCACTGGCCGTGAACGCCGCTACCGGAACTTTCGGGGGAAGTAGTTCACGGACTTCACTAATTTTACGGAATGAGGGCCTAAAATCGCTTCCCCACATAGAAATACAATGGGCTTCATCAACGATGAGGCAAGACACCTTCAAATTTGGGAGGTATTCACGGAAAGATTCTGAAAGAAGGCGCTCGGGAGCGATGTATAAAAACTGGTAATGACCTTGAAGGGCATTTTCCATAATTTGCTTTTGCTCTCGGAACGATTGTCCGCTATTTAAAAACGCAGCCGAAACATCTCTTTTTAGCAGTCCGTCTACTTGATCTTTCATTAAGGCAATAAGAGGAGAAACCACCAATGCCAAGCCTGGCAGTATGATTCCGGGCACTTGAAAACAGATACTTTTGCCCCCACCGGTAGGCAGTAAGGCAAGCGTATCTTTTCCTTGTAATATAGAATCTACGATAGACCGTTGACCGGGTCTAAATTGGTCGTAGCCCCAATGTTTTTTTAAAATTACCTCTGGCTGGTCCGTCATAGCAACAAGCGTTGTCGCAAATCTTCAATTTGTTGCAATTGCTTATTGAAGTATTTCGCCCTGCCAATTTCGGAAACTTCGCTTATTCTATTGCTTTTTGACAATAAATTTTTTGTCCACTCTATGGTCTGGTGATTGAACGTATCGTTTTTGGTTTGGATAAAATTAAACGTATTGTAACTTATATAGGTAGCATTTTGCACATCGGAATTAAGCAATACGCAATTATTCCCGATCATTACTTCGCTAGCATACATGGCAAAGGGTGTGTCTAAGAAAGATTGGGTCATCGGATTGTATTTATGTCCGTGTTCCGCTTGCATTTTTACCATATTTATCAGGTTTTCTAATTCTACCATCAATGAATTCAAGGTGTCTTTTTGTTTGAAATACCCAACGAGTGCATAATATTCTATTTGTTTGAGCGTACTTTTCAGGGTGTCTTCATGCCAAATTTCGACTGATGGCATTTGAGAAAAGACTTCAATAATTTTAGGGACTTCCGACCTCCAGCTATCTGGAATATGCACGTCTTCCACAAAAGCGCTATTCAATTGGGTATTTCCTAGAATCGATTTATTCCAATATACCATTTTAAATCGCGCCAATTGCGGGAAGAAAAAATGATAGAAAACGGGCAAATCCTCAGCGGCATAGGTGATTTGCGCATTGGGCCATTGACGAATCCATTTCAAATCAGAATGCAATACACTCAAATAATCTGCAAATCCAGATACTTCGGTACTTAACTCATTGGTACGAAAGCTGACCATTTTCGAACTGCTCATTAAGGCACTGTCTAAAGAAATATTATAGGTTTTTGCCAAAAGCACCATTTCTTCCAAGGTAATATCGGTTTCCCCACGAAGACGTCTGTAGGCACTGTCGGCACTGATTTCCAGTAATTCCGATACTTCATCGGCCAAATTCAAATTAGCAGGAATCGCTCTTTTTAATGTAGCTATGAAACTGATTTGATGCGGTCTTGTATCCATAAAAGGGTGTTATTATTATGTATTAATGCAAATTGCTTAAATGATTTTCTTACGGTTAGCAATATTAAACATTGTTTTGGAACGGTTTTACGGATTTTCCGTAAAATGAAAAAAACCCTTACGGCAAATCCGTAGGGCGCAAGATGCAATACTCACGAATATTGCTCCACACTAAAGCTACAAATTATGAAAATCAAACAATTAATCAAAAGCAGCATTGCCCTATTGTTATTCTGGGGAAGTTTTTCAAACCTAAAATCACAAGAGAGCAAACCTACAATCGCAGTAACCGATATTGATGTAAGAGGACATAAAATGAACGGGGCGCAAGCCATTCAATTTGCGATTAACGAATTAATGCGAATCGACCAATATGAGGTAATGGACCGTTACGATTTAGAGTACTTGTCCAGACGCGATAGCCTTTCTCTCAGCGGTTGTTTTTCTAAAATTTGCCTAAAGGAAATTGGCGCTAAACTGAAAGTAGACAAAATGTTTACCGGCAGTATTTCACAACTTGGCGACAACCTAAACATTACGTTGCGCATACTAGACGTAAAAACCGGTGTTTTTGAATTGGTTAAAATTAAAGAGTTCTTGATCATTCCCGGCAGCGAATTACAGATGATGCGTATTTGCTTGAACGAAATGTTCAACTTACCTAACGACCAAGACATGGTAAACAAGCTGACCCAACGAACCGAATTCGACAATACCGTGAACAATCCCTATACCTTAAGATTGCGTTCCGACGGTCCGCGTATGGGTGCCACCTTTGCTACCGGATATTTAGCCAATGTTTTAACCCGACCTGAAGCCGAAGGCGGATACGGTGGAAATCCGTACATGTTCCAATTTGGATACCAATTTGAAAAGCAATATTTGAACGAGGGAAATTTCCAAGCCTTATTCGAATTCATTCCGATGATTACCGGTTTAGATCAAGGACAGTTCATTCCTAGCGTTACGTTGTTAAACGGATTGAGAAACAATACCAACGGATGGGAGTTTGCCTTTGGTCCTACCTTTAGTTTATCAAAATATTCAGATGGCTATCTAAATGATCAAGATCAATTTATTATTTCTGCCACCGGCCCAAGAAGTTTGGAAGAAGAAGCCGGTAGCCTTGGCAAAAGTATCGAAAGCAGACCCGACAGTCGAGGTATAACTCAAATTACCTACGGATTTTTATTTGCCGCGGGTAAAACCATTAAATCTGGCAAATTAAATTTACCTGTAAACTTGTTTTTGGTACCGGGAAATAATGGATTGCGATTTGGAATTTCTATGGGTTGGAACGGTAAAGAACGATACCAAGCCAATACGTTTTAAGATAATTTAGATGCTACCTTGTGTCTCACGATGTAAGGTAGCTCAAGTGTAAATGTGGTTAATGGATTTGACCGTCGGACAGTACAATTCGGCGGTCTGCCATTTGCGCTAATTCTAAATTATGGGTTACGATTACAAAAGTCAGATTGAAATCATCGCGCATTTTCAAGAACCACTCATGAATGAGTTTGGCATTTTTTGAATCTAAATTCCCACTAGGTTCATCGGCTAAAATCACTTTAGGATTTCTAGCCAACGCACGGGCAATTGATACCCGTTGTTGTTCTCCTCCTGATAGCTGTGAAGGTTTGTGCTCCAAACGATCGCCCAAGCCAAAATAAACCAATCTCTCTGTGGCTTGTTTTTGAGCCGTTTTTTTATCTATACCCGCAATGAGCAAGGGCATCATGGCGTTTTCTAAGGCACTTAGTTCCGCTATAAGTTGATGAAATTGAAAAATGAATCCCAATTTTTCATTGCGAAATTTCGCCAATTCATTCCCCTTTAAGGTTGCACTTTCAACACCATCAATATTTATGGTTCCTGAATCGGGCTTGATGAGCGAACCGATGGTATGCAACAAGGTGCTTTTTCCAGCACCACTTTCGCCCGTGATGCAAAGTATTTCCTTTTCGGGCACAAACAGATCGATTCCTTTAAGGATCTGCACATTTCCATAGGATTTGGTAATATTTCTACAAGAAATCAATGTTTTTAACAAATAATTTACGCGAATGGCCTCAAAGTTAGTTATTTTCGCAACGGATTCAACACAGCAAGTAGCATAATCCGAAATCTATATGAACATTCACGAATATCAAGCAAAAGAAATTTTAAAATCGTACGGAGTTGCGGTTCAAAATGGCTTTGTAGCCGAAACCCCAGAAGAAGCAAAGGCAGCGGCTGAAAAAGTAGCGTCTGAGTACAACAGCGATTGGTGTGTAGTAAAAGCACAAATTCACGCAGGTGGACGCGGTAAAGGAAAGATTCAAGGCAGCGAACAGCGCGGTGTACAGGTTGCAAAATCGCCTGAGAGCGCTCAAGATATTGCAAAAAACATGTTAGGAGGTACCTTAGTAACCATCCAAACAGGAGAAGCCGGAAAAGTAGTGAACAAAGTTTTGGTTGCCCAAGACGTTTTTTACCCAGGTCCGAACGAACCTAAAGAATATTACATGAGTGTATTGTTAGACCGTGCTACCAAACGCAACGTAATTATCTATACTACCGAAGGGGGTATGGATATTGAAGAAGTAGCCGAACATACACCTGAAAAGATTTATAAAGAGTGGATCCACCCAGCAACCGGTTTACAGCCATTCCAAGCCCGCAAAATTGCATTCAATCTTGGACTGGAAGGTACCGCATTCAAAGAAATGGTGAAATTCGTAACCGCACTTTACCGTGCTTATGACGAAACCGATTCTGCGATGTTTGAAATCAATCCCGTTCTTAAGACTTCCGACGATAAAATCATTGCCGTTGATGCAAAAGTAAGCCTAGACGAAAACGCGTTGTTCCGTCATAAAGATTATTTAGAATTACGCGATTTAGCTGAAGAGGATCCAACCGAAGTAGAAGCAGGAAAATACAACCTTAACTATGTGAAACTTGACGGTAACGTGGGTTGTATGGTTAATGGTGCTGGTTTGGCTATGGCTACTATGGATATCATTAAATTAAGTGGTGGTGAGCCTGCTAATTTCTTAGATGTAGGCGGTACTGCCAATGCAGAAACGGTAGAAGCCGGTTTCCGTATCATCATGAGCGACCCCAATGTAAAAGCTATTTTGATCAATATCTTTGGTGGAATCGTTCGTTGCGACCGTGTAGCAAATGGTGTAGTAGAAGCGTACAAGAAAATTGGAGACATCCAAATCCCAATTATCGTTCGTTTACAAGGTACCAATGCCGAAGAAGCCAAGCGTGTTATCGACGAAAGTGGCCTTAAAGTACATTCAGCCATCGTATTGAAAGAAGCCGCTCAATTGGTTGAGAAAGTATTGAAAGAAAGCGCTAGCGCTTAATCCTTATATCAACGTCTATTAAAAAGGTCAATCTATTCGATTGGCCTTTTTTTATTTGCTAAATCGACTGCTGCCATCGAATTTTGCACCATGTTTTTGGCCGCTGTTTTAAGTCTGTTTTCGGGAATCTCGGATGCCAATCCAGAGAGTTACGTTCGGAAAGATTCCACCGAAAAGAGAATTTGGGAATACGGCGCCGAATTTAAAGTCAATTTTTCCTTCGCCAATTCCTCTCCTAACTGGTCAAGTGGAGCGAATAACAACATCACTATTACCGGCCTTACCAACGCTGCCGCAAATCTAAAGCGCGATCGTTTGAGTTGGGACAATCAATTAAAAATCAACCTAGGATTGGTAAGCAACCGGGAGCGAGATATTCGTGGCGATGCCTTTTGGAGCAATCGAAAGAATATCGATAACTTTTTCTTAGACAGCAAGCTCGGTCTTGATTTTGAGGAGTATCCCACCCTCTCCCTTTATGGAGGTTTGAACTTTCAAACGCAATTGTTACCCGGTTATACCTATTCGAAAGATTCCCTGGGAAGAGACGTAGCAAAAATGACTACCAGTTTCCTCAGTCAAGGCCAGACTCAATTTGCACTAGGCACTGAAAATAAGTTCCTTAATACGTATTATTTGCGCTTGGGTTATGTAACGCTAAAACAAACCTATGTAATCAATCAAGATTTGTATGTACAGAGAAACCAAGAAGTTATTGCCCGTGTTCAAAAAGGAGAATTTATAGATAACGAATTTGGCATGCAAGTACAAATGGGGGGAAGTCAAGATTTTGGTCCGGATAAACGCTATTCCGCCAAATACAATTATTTAGGATTCTTACCCTACCAAACCTACCCCGCTATTTTAGACAGTCGTATTGACTTAGGTCTTTCGGCTCGACTCACTAAATATTTAAGCGTGAATTACACCTTAATTTCTGTGTTCGACAAGGACTTAGCACGCCCTGGAACCAATGCGTGGCAAAACAGCTGGGTGTTTGGAATTTCCTACGGATACCATATTTAACGGTAGATATCGAAGAATTGGGCGCATTCCTCGAAAGACCCAAGTTTCTTAATCAAAAGTAAGCTTTATCACCTTCATTTGGCCCGTGCAAAACCTACCTTTGCTTATAATTAGAACCATGAAAAAATACACATTCATCATTGCAAGCGTAACCGTAGCATTCTTCGCATCTTGCGGCGGAAATTCTGAAGCTACTACCGAAACTCCAGCAGCGGAAACCACCACTACTGAAACTACAGAAGCCCCCACTTCAGAAGAAGGCATTTCAGAACTTACCATCGAGTCTAACGACGACATGAAGTACAATTTGAAAACCCTAGAAGTAAAAGCGGGCGACCAAGTAGTGCTAACATTAATCAACAAAGGCAGCATGCCTAAAGAAGCGATGGGACACAATTTGACCATCCTAAAACAAGGTGTTGATTTGGAAGAGTATGCCTTAGCTGCTGCAAAAGCCAAAGACAACGAATACCAAGTAAAAGGTCGTGAAGGCGATGTAATTGCTCACACCAAATTATTAGGTCCTGGCGAAAGCGAAACCATTACCTTCAACGCTCCTGAAGCCGGTACTTACAAATTTATTTGTACGTTCCCCGCACATTACGGTTTGATGCAAGGCGATTTTATCGTTAAATAATATTTAAGTACATAAATTAAAAAGGCTTCTCTCTTGGGAAGCCTTTTTTAATGGGCGAAACAATTATATAAAGTCTGTATTTTGTCAAAATTCACACCATTATATCTTGGAAACATTTCAACAACTCTCACATATCTAATTTACTGTCATGTCTTAATAAGTAAACATGCCCCTATTGCTTAAATTGGGGAGCATTATGTATAGGTTAAATATTCCCTCAAATTTTGCTCATTTAATGCTATCACGTTAGTTTTACCAAATGAACAAGCCTTTTATTTTTACCATTTTATTGAGTACATCCATGTTTTTCTCTTGTTCTGGAGGGAATACAGAATCAAACCAAAGTGAATCTGGTGCTACAGTGGAAAATGAAACCATAGGAATCGACACTTTAGCGCTTTTGCAAGGTAATTGGAAAATTGACAGCCTTAGTAGCGATCGTCATGAACTTTACGATTGCGAAAAAAACATGAATTTTGAATTCACTTCAGATGCAGGTGAGGTGTCAAACGGAATTGAAACACGCCTATTAAAAGTAACCCAAGGCAGCGAAAACCCATGCGATTTTGCAGGTCCAAACGACAATTATGAAACCAATTATGCTTTGTACGCGGGCATGTTGTATGTGAAGAACTTCAAATTAGACAAGAAACAGTTTTCAGGCACCATGAAAATTTCTAATTTATCGGAAACCACACTCACGCTAACGAGCATGAAACACGCTATTCACATGAGTAAAAAATAAAAAACTCCTATTTTTAGAGGTTTAAACCTTGAAATTAAAAAAAGGCTTCTCTCTTGGGAAGCCTTTTTTAATGGGCGCTGTCCCTAAAATTCAAAAGCGTTCCGTTTTGTGTTCAATTGTTCGCTCTTGCGATACTCCGGACCAATTTCTGCATGCACCACATGCACTTGCTCCGGATGTTCTTTGAATAGTAATGTATTCTGAAACTTCCATGATTGCACTTTAGTCGGCAATTTCGGCACCTCTAAATAAAACCACGTTGCCTCCGATTCCTCTTCGTAACCAATCAAGTTCAATTCGACCTTTTCCCAGCGGGCTTCTTTATTTTTTGCGAAAAGCGCCAAATCTTGACGGAATATTTTTTGCAGTTTTTGCAAACTCAGGCTATCACGCATCTTGAGTTTGGGATTGAAATCAATGCCGCGCTCTTTCAAAGCCAGTTGAATGTCGTCGGTAAACAGCCGAACTTCTATCTGCGCTTCGGTTTGATTTTTGTTTATCCGCACATGACTCACACCCACGTAAAAAGGATGCATCCAAGAGCTTAAACTCAAAATTAGTCCGAGCCCCAATCCCAAAAACATTATTTTTGTTCGCTTTTGCTTCACTGCTGCAAAATACAACGCAATGACGAACCTTGTGCTATTATCGCTAAATATGGGAGATTTCTGGTTAAAAATGGGCTTTCAGCACCTGTTAGATTTCAACGGCTACGACCATATGTTGTTCCTATGGATGTCGTTTTTAACCTTTACCTTTTCACAATATAAACGGGCCTTCTTTCAAGTAACTCTGTTCACCCTGGCCCATTCCCTAACCCTAGCCATTAGCGTTTTACAATGGGTGCCCTTTTCTACCGCGTGGATAGAACGCTTTATTGCCTTAAGCATTGCCTTGAGCGCGTTACTACCATTAATCAATGCGTATATAAAACCACAAGCTTCTTGGATTTCAGGGGCATTGATTTTTGTATTTGGTTTGATTCACGGCATGGGATTTTCGGGATTATTGGTATCGCTTTTAGGACATAGCCAGGCCATCAGCATTCCTTTATTGTTCTTTAATGTCGGATTAGAACTGGGTCAACTGCTTTTCGTCGTATTCATTTTGTCGCTACAAAGCCTTTTGCAAAGGGCCAAGCCCGAGTTCACCAACACGTATATAAAAGCGGCTGCCATTATCGGACTTTCACTCGGAATATACCTTTTTGTGGGCCGTTTCTAAACAGCCGATTTCTTAAGAAACACTGCGAATTGCGTATATTCGCCGTTTTATGAACCCACATTTCCGTAAATCCATCGGCGCCCTCCTTTTTTTTCTCGGGGGAATTTCATTCACGGCGGCACAAAATATTCAAAATAATCCCCGTTCGAATCATGGCAATAAATTCGAACAACTAGGAACGATACTTGCCGATCCCAGCGAATACCGCACGGCTTCAGGCGCTCCTGGACATAAATATTGGCAACAAAAAGCCGATTATAAGATCAAAGCCCGACTCGATGAAGAGAATAAACTGCTTTATGGAGATGAAACCATCACATATACCAACAATTCGCCTGATGCCCTTACCTATTTATGGTTACAACTAGACGAAAACGAACACGCCCCTAATGCAGAAAGTCACTTCTTCGACACCGAATCTTTAGGAAATCGCGGAACGGCAGAGGAGCCCATCATCACGAAAGATGCATTAGAGGTTTTAGATATTAAAGAACGCCACCGCGGATACGGAGTGGTTATTGAAAGTGTTACCGATGCGAAAAACAAGCCCCTTCCTTTTAAGGTAAACTATACCATGATGCGCATTGATTTGGCAACGGCTTTAAAACCAGGAAAGTCTTTCAAATTTCGCGTTAAATGGCATTACAAAATTCCCGAGAGAATGAAAATTGGAGGCCGTGGGGGGTACGAACATTTCGAGGAAGACGGCAATGATTTGTTTACCATTTCGCAGTGGTATCCCAGAATGTGTGTGTATTCCGATTATCAAGGTTGGAACCACAAACAGTTTACGGGTCGCGGCGAATTTTCATTGGTATTCGGCGATTTCGAAGTAGAAATGACCGTTCCTGCCGATCACGTTATTGCCTCAACAGGAGAATGCATGAATTATAAAGAGGTGTTAACGCCAGAGCAGTTTCAACGTTGGAACCAAGCACAGAATGCACCAAATCCCGTTCAAATTGTGACCCTTTTAGAAGCAACGGCCAAGGAACAACAGGCCGACCAAAGCAATACCAAAACCTGGAAGTACAAAGCACAAAATGTTAGAGATTTTGCATGGGGCTCATCGCGCAAATTTACCTGGGATGCCATGGGCATTGAGGTAGACGGACGTAAGGTGCTGTGCATGAGTTACTATCCTAAA
>CBFHXF010000050.1:0-14109 GCA_965659745.1 Bacteroidia bacterium | reverse complement strand
ATCCGAAGGCCGCAAACGCCGCACCCTGCGCAATACATTAGTGGCTTGAATCATATCCGCATCGAGATCGTCGACCTTGGGACTCAAAACAGTAATCGTTACATTATTCTGTGCTTTTGTAAATACTTGGCGGGCTTTTTGAATCCCAATAAATACTTGTCGATCACCGCCCGACATCCCAAAACTCGATCCTTTCTTGGCCAATTCACCAATTACGCGAAACGGTATGCCATCTATCGATACCTCTTTCCCTATACTGGCGCCCGGGGTGGCATCTACCCCAAACAATTGCACCAATACATCAGAGCCTAATATGACCCAAGGCATGCCCAAATGGATGTCTTCCGGTGTGAAGTTTCTTCCCCCGGATAATTCAAAACTCGATACGGTTAAATAGTTTTCATCTACGCCCAAAACCCGAATATTGGGATTGGTTTCGGCACTGTTAAAGCGCAATCTCGAGTTAAAGCCCGCATTTATGGCAAATGAAACCGTGGCCGGGTTATCAAACAAATTACGAAATTGGGTGGCTTGCGCATAACTCAAATCTTCGTATGAATTGCGCCTTCCATATTGCGATACCGATATATTATTGGTGATGGTAAAACTTCGGGCACCAAAACGCGTCATCGTTTTGGTGATGGCATTTCCCATGGCATCTATGGATGTTAAAATACCCACGAGCGCCGTAATGCCTATGGCAATTATAGAAGCCGTAATCACCGCTCGAAGGCGGTGCGATTTCAAGGAGCTAATGCCCTGACGGATATGTTCAACGATGATGGACAAAAGCGGATTCTATATAAAATTAGGCCGAGAACGACTGTCCGCAACCGCAAGTTTCTGATGCATTCGGATTGTTGAACGAAAAACCGCGGTTATTCAAACCCGTTTCCCAGTCTACTTCCATTCCGAGTACATACATCACATGGGCTTTTTTCATTACCACGGGAATGCCCTCTAATTCGTAATGGGTATCGTCTTCTTCTTTTTTGTCGAATGCCAACAGATAGCTCAATCCAGAGCAACCGCCACCTTTTACGCCTATGCGCAAAACGGCATCTTCGCTTACCTCTAAATCCTTATATAAACGGTGCAATTCTTGAAGGGCCGATGGGGTAAATCCGATAGGGGGCTTCTCTAATAGCACAGGGTTGTTTTGAGTTTCGATTATCTGATTCATACGTACAAATTTAGGGAAATTCGACCAACCCATGCCCTTTATGCCCTTAGGTTGTGCGTTAAAGCCACTATCTTTGTCGAAAATTAGTATGGATAACCAATTTCTCATAAGTCTGGCAATGGTAATCGCTACGGGCGTGCTCATAATAGTATCTGCCTACGTCGTGCTAAAAAGCATGTCCAAAAACTTGGAAAAAACCTTGCGTGCGGAAATCATACGACAAAACAACAAAGATTTTGCCAAACTAAAAATGGCGGCCTACGAACGTCTGGCCCTCTTACTAGAAAGGAATAGCGTACCTGCCCTCATTCACAAATTCACCAAATCGGCGGGTTCCCCCCAACAAATTTCCGAAATGATGCAACACGCCATCAACGAAGAATTCAGTTACAATCTTTCTCAGCAAGTTTACGTAAGTGCCCAAACGTGGACCACCCTTAAAATCGTAAAAGAACAAACCCTAATCTTTATAAAATCTACCGAAAAGCAATTGCCCGAAAACGCCACTAAGGCCGATTTCTTCGGAACCCTTATCGTAAAAATGCAGGAAAGCGGTGAAATTCCCCATGAAAAAGGACTGCAAATGATCCGCTCCGAAATTGAATTGCTTTTTAATTAATCGTACATCATGAAAAAGAATAGCAGCGGCATCGAAATCAACGAAATCTATAACGAATACAACGGCGATAATGCTACCGCCGGAAGCTTCCCCTATAAAAGAGGTATACGCAAAGACATGTATCGCGGTCGTTTGTGGACCATGCGGCAGTATGCCGGATTCAGCACCGCTGAAGAAAGCAACAAACGCTATCATTACCTATTGAATCAAGGTACGACCGGATTGTCGGTGGCGTTCGACTTGCCGACGCAAATTGGCTACGACAGCGATCACGCCATGAGCGAAGGCGAAGTGGGTAAAGTGGGGGTTGCCATCGATTCCTTATCGGATATGGAAACCCTTTTCAAGGGAATTACCCTAGAAAATGTAACCACGAGTATGACCATCAATGCCACTGCCAGCACCTTATTAAGTATGTATGTGGCCTTGGCTAAAAAACAGGGTTCCGACCTTGCTAAAATTGGGGGAACCATACAGAACGACTTATTAAAGGAATACGCCGCGCGCGGTACCTATATATATCCCGTTCGCCCCAGCATGCGCATCATCACCGATATTTTTGAATGGTGCAGCCAAGAACTTCCCAAATGGAATACCATTAGCATCAGCGGTTATCACATCCGCGAAGCCGGCAGTACTGCCGTGCAAGAATTGGCATTTACCCTGGCCAACGGCAAAGCCTATGTGGAAAGCGCCATCGAAAAAGGATTGGATATCAATGTATTCGGCAAACGCCTTTCGTTTTTCTTCAATGCCCATAACGATTTCTTCGAAGAAATAGCCAAATTCCGTGCCGCTCGCGTGCTGTGGGCCCAAATCATGAAAGATTTAGGCGCTACCGATCCATCTGCGATGATGTGTCGCTTCCATACCCAAACCGGGGGAAGTACCCTAACGGCGCAACAACCTGAAAACAACATTACCCGGGTAACGCTTCAAGCCCTGGCGGCCGTATTAGGCGGAACCCAAAGTTTGCATACCAACGGGTACGACGAAGCCCTCAACCTGCCCACTGAAAAAGCAGCCCGCATTGCACTCCGCACCCAACAGATCATCGGATACGAAAGCGGCGTTGTCAATACCGTGGATCCTCTAGGAGGAAGTTATTACGTAGAATCGCTCACCGATACAATGGTGCAAAACGCCAAAGCCCTAATGAAAGAAATTGACCAAATGGGTGGAGCCGTTTCAGCCGTTGAAAAAGGTTGGATGCAAGAAGAAATTGCCCGCAGTTCGTATGAATTTCAAAAGAGCATGGAATTGAAAGAACAAATTATTGTAGGCGTAAATCAATTTCAAACCGAAGAAACCGGCGATGCACCATCGTTTAAAATCGATGATAGCATTCGCCAGCAGCAATCTGAAAAAATTCAACAAATCAAAAGCCAAAGAGACGCCATCGAGGTGAAAAATAATCTCGAAAAATTATCTTCGGCATGTAAAAATGGCGAAAACGTGATGCCAAAAATCCTCGAATCGGTGGAAAGCTACGCCACACTTGGAGAAATTGCAGATACCATGAGAAATGTGTTCGGTGAATACCAAATTCACTAGTCAAAAATTTCAATTTTTCAAGTAAAATAAATTGGATTTTTGAGAATTTTGGTTGTTTCTTTACACCTTCAAATGTGAATAACTACTGCCGCTGTTTATCAAACACTTAAGTTTAGTTATTCACAGACCACATAATACAAAGGAACAAGCAATATATGGAAAGAAAAGCTCATGAATCTGTTTGGCAAGAATGCCTCGAAATCTTCCGGGATAACGTCAACCCACAAAGTTTCAAAACGTGGTTTGATCCCATTAAACCCATACGACTTTCCAATAAGGTTTTAACCATTCAGGTTCCCAGTCAGTTTTTCTACGAATGGCTCGAAGAGCATTACGTACAAATCTTACACAAAACCTTAAAAAAGGTCATCGGCCCGAGTGCCAAACTCGAATATTCGATCATCGTTGAAAACAACCATGCCGACCGTCAGCCCCTAACCATTAACCTACCCACAGGAAATTCTTCCCGTCCAGTAAATAATGAATTGGGTATGCCCATCAATATGGAAACCCCGATAAAGAATCCCTTTATCATTCCAGGTTTGAAACGCATGAATATCGACAGTCAATTGAATCCTCGTTACTCCTTCGATAATTTCGTAGAAGGCGAGTGCAATAAATTGGCGCGCAATGCAGGTTTGGCCATTGCCAACAATCCCGGCGGAACCGCCTTCAACCCCCTTATGATTTTTGGAGGTTGTGGCTTGGGTAAAACCCATCTTTCGCACGCCATCGGTAATCTGATCAAACAACAGCACAAACAAAAAGTTGTGGTGTTCGTAAGTGCCGAAAAATTCATTAACCAGTTTATTGATTCTGCCCGTCAAGGCAATAACAATCAGTTTGTGAATTTTTACCAATACCTCGATGTATTGATCGTAGACGATGTGCAGTTCTTTGCTAAAAAAGAACGTACTCAGGAAGTATTCTTCCAAATTTTCAACCACTTACACCAAAACGGAAAACAAATCATTTTGACGTGCGACCGTCCTCCCAAAGATTTGAAAAATATGGACGAGCGTTTGCTCAGCCGCTTCAAATGGGGATTGTCTGCCGACTTGAATACACCCGATTTCGATACCCGTGTATCCATTCTCGAAAACAAAATGTACCAAGACGGTATTACCCTGCACAAAGATGTAGTGGAATACCTGGCTCACAATATCGATACCAATATCCGCGAACTCGAAGGCGCTTTGATCTCTTTGCTAGCCCAAGGCTCTTTAACCCGCAAACACCTCGATATCAATCTGGCCAAGCAAATCGTGAAGAACTTCGTGAAGAATTCTACCCGCGAAATCAGCATCGATTATATCCAGAAATTGGTTTGCGATTTCTACAACATCCCTGTAGAAGCCGTAAAATCTAAAACCAGAAAGCGCGAAATCGTTCAAGCACGCCAAATTGCCATGTACTTTACCAAAGACCTTACCAAGGCTTCCCTAAAGAACATCGGTATTTACTTCGGCGGCCGCGACCACAGTACCGTTATTCACGCCTGTCAAACCGTAAACGACCTGATCGAAACCGATAAAAAGTTCCGTCAAGACGTTGAGGAAATTGAAAAACGCATCAAAATAAACACGTTCTAATTTTTGGGGGAAATTTCCCCTACATCATAAAATAAGTCCGAAAAGGCGGTTTCACCATTCGAAACCGCCTTTTTTGTTGTGATTTTGCCTGTTTTATCGACTTCCAACCCTAAATAAACGGTTACAAGCCAAGCCCAATAAAATAAAATCCTATTTTTACCGCAATAAAACTCCCCTATGCTGCGCTTCTACAAATCTTTCAGGTACGCCCTCAATGGATTTATACTATTAGTAAAAACCGAACGTAATTTTCAAATCATCGTTGGATGCATGATCCTGACATTAATTGTGGGATTCTCCTTAGATCATTACCACCAACACCTGTCCCGATTCGAATGGGCGGCTTTATGGCTGGCCATGGGATTGGTTTTTGTTTCGGAAGCCCTTAATACCGCTATCGAAAAAACACTCGATACGTTGCACCCAGGCCAAAATGAAGGCGTAGGCAAAGCCAAAGACATGGCTGCAGGCGCCACCTTAGTGGCGTCTACTATTGCATTAATTGTAGGTGGATATATCTTGTTACCTAGAATTATAGCGGCTTTTACGCTATAATTCTAGATAATCCTATTTCTTATACGAGCTCCTTACGATTTCCCAGCCTCGAGTATCTGCAATTGCTCTGCAGTCAATTCACTCGGTGCGTCAATCATCGTATCTCTACCATTATTATTCTTGGGGAAGGCAATGAAATCACGGATGCTGTCGCTGCCGCCAAACATGCTGCACAAACGATCAAATCCCAAGGCAATACCCCCGTGTGGAGGTGCGCCGTATTTAAAGGCATTCATCAAAAAGCCAAACTGTGCTTCGGCTTCCTCCGCTGAGAATCCCAATAACTCAAACATCTCTTGCTGCAATTCACGGTCGTGGATACGAATCGATCCTCCGCCAATTTCAACCCCGTTAATGACCAAATCATAGGCATTCGCATTCACCGATGCGGGATCCGTTTTCATCTTTTCACGGTCTTCAGGCAGCGGACTGGTAAACGGATGGTGCATGGCATGGAAACGTGCGTTTTCTTCATCCCACTCTAATAAGGGGAAATCAACTACCCACAAAGGCGCAAATTCATTGCGATCGCGCAATCCTTGCAATTCGCCCACATGCAGACGCAACTCACTCAACTGCTTTCTCACCTTATTCAAATCACCCGCCAATATCAAAACCAAATCGCCTTCCTTCGTTTGGAACGCATCGCTCCAAACCTGCAAGGCTTCGGCATCGTAAAATTTATCGACCGAAGACTTAATCAAACCGTCCGCTTCGTGACGGAAATAAATCATTCCCGAAGCTCCAATTTGCGGACGCTTTACAAAATCCGTCAGGGCATCCAATTGCTTACGCGTATACCCAGCCGCTCCGTCTACTTTAATGCCAATAACCGCTTCGGCATTGTCAAAAACAGGAAAACCCTTACCCGAAACCACATCCACATCTGCCGATTTCAACTCCACAAAGCGCATGTCAAACCGTATATCGGGCTTGTCATTTCCATAGTACTTCATCGCATCTGCGAACGTCATTCTCGGGAAGGTGTCCAACTCGATATTTTTGGTAACCCGAAACAAATGACGGGTCATGCCTTCAAATAATTGCAAAATATCTTCGCGCTCTACAAAACTCAATTCACAATCAATCTGCGTAAACTCAGGCTGCCTATCGGCACGTAAATCTTCATCGCGGAAGCATTTTACAATCTGAAAATAGCGATCCATACCCGCCACCATCAGCAATTGCTTGAAGGTTTGCGGACTCTGAGGCAATGCATACCACTGTCCGGGATTCAAACGACTGGGAACTACAAAATCGCGTGCACCCTCAGGCGTAGACTTGATCAATA
The DNA here is from genome assembly GCA_965659745.1 of Bacteroidia bacterium. Lineage (GTDB taxonomy): Bacteria > Bacteroidota > Bacteroidia > NS11-12g > UBA955 > VMCP01. The sequence goes on along the minus strand of CBFHXF010000050.1, from coordinate 7,315 downwards.
CCGGCGTTTCTACCTCTACGAATTCATTCTCCGATAAATAACGGCGTACCTCTTGTGCCAAATTATGCCGCAACATCAAATTTTCACGCACCGGATTCCGGCGAATGTCTAAATAACGGTATTGCATGCGCAATTCGTCACCGCCATCAGATTCATTCTCTATCGTAAACGGAGGCGTCGCCGATTCGTTCAAAATCGTTAATCCCGTTACTTTTATTTCAATATCTCCCGTAGGAATTTGATTGTTCTTACTGCTTCTTTCGGTAACAATTCCGGTGGCTTGAATCACATATTCCCTGCCCAACTCGGCCGCCAACTTCAACATTTCCGGATTTTCTTCCTCATTGAACGAAAGTTGGGTAATTCCATACCGATCGCGCAAATCTACAAAGGCCATACTTCCCAATAAACGGGCCTTCGCCACCCACCCCGATAAGGTAACCGTCGTACCTACATGCTCCAAGCGCAAAGCGCCACAATGATGCGTTCTATAACTCATTTTATTGATTATCTGTTAAATGATTCCAACCCTGTGCCTTAATATCAAAGGAATTGCCCGCACGGGTATTGAGCAAATATTTGCCGACCGACTCCGTTGCATGTCCGATAATACTAAAGTCCAAATGATTCTTTAATTTGTCGTAATGCTTCTGATCTACCGTAAACAACAATTCGTAATCTTCCCCCCCATTCAAAGCCGCAATACTCGGATTCAAATTAAAGGTCAAAGCCGTATCCAAAGTCTGCTGATCCAAAGGAAGCTTCTCTTCGTATACCTCAAATCCCACTCCCGAAGCTTTACCCAAATGATGCAATTCTGAAGCCACACCGTCGCTCACATCCATCATAGACGTAGGCACAATATCCAATTCTTCCAAAATCCGCACCACATCCAAACGCGCCTCCGGCTTTAACTGTCTTCCCACAATATAATCGTAAGGCTCCAAATCGGGTTGCATTTGCTTGTGCTCTAAAAACACACGCTTTTCGCGCTCTAAAATCTGCAATCCCATATACGCCCCGCCGATATCGCCACTCAACACCAATAAATCACCAGGTTTCGCACCCGACCGCTTCGTTATTTTCTTGGGGGAAACCTCCCCAACGGCGGTAACCGAAATTACCAATCCGCTGCGGGTGGAGCTGGTATCGCCTCCTATTAAATCAATCTCGTATTTTTCACAGGCCAATCGAATGCCTTCATATAATTCTTCTATGGCCTCCAATGAAAATCGATTGCTAAAGGCTACCGAAACGGTAATCTGAGTAGGAATGCCGTTCATGGCACAGATGTCACTCAAATTACTGGTAACCGCTTTGTATCCCAAATGCTTCAAGGGCGTATATGTCAAATCGAAATGCACCCCTTCCACCATCATATCGGTGCTGATAGCCAGATGCTTGGTACCTAATTTTATAATAGCCGCATCATCGCCAATTCCTAAAAAGGTACTTCCTGCTTTACTAGGAAAATGCTGCGCCAAATGGTCTATCAATCCGAATTCACCTAAAGCGGCAAGCTCTGTACGATCGCTATTTTCAAACATGGTGCAAAGGTAGAAAGAAAGTACGACAAACGTTTACGACAACGCAATGCACACATTTTTGGCTTCGGTGAAGAATCGCATGGCTTCCCAGCCGCCTTCGCGACCTACTCCAGAGCTTTTCGCACCTCCAAAAGGCGTTCTCAAATCTCGCAATAACCAACAATTCACCCAAACGATGCCAAACTCTAAATTAGCCGCCATCCGATGTGCCCGTGTCAAACTCTCCGTCCAAATCGTAGCCGCCAATCCATATTCCGTGGCATTGGCAATGGCCAAAGCTTCTTCCTCGTCTTTAAAAGGCATGAGTGTGATAACCGGACCAAATATTTCTTCTGTATTGGTGCGGCAAACCGGCGATAATCCTTCAATTACCGTAGGTTCAATGAACCAACCGCCTTCACAACCCTCCGGATGCAAAGCCTTACCACCTGCTAATACCGTTCCGCCCTCTTGTTTGGCCAATTCGATATAGCCCAAGACCTTTTCATAATGAGGCTGCGAAACAATCGCCCCCACCCTCGTATCGTCGTGATTCGGATTGCCCACCTTGAGCTTTTTTGCCTCCTCTACGATGCGCTGTTTTACGGTTTCGTAAATAGATTCGTGTATCAACAAACGACTTCCACAGAGGCAAATTTCCCCCTGATTCAAAAAAGACGTATTGATCGATGTTTTCAATGCTTTTTCAATATCGGCGTCTTCAAAAATGATATTGGGATTCTTCCCCCCTAACTCTAAACTGAGTTTCTTGAACATCGGTCCGGCCGTGGCCGCAATATGCTTACCGGTAGCTGTGCCGCCCGTAAAACTGATGGCTTTGATGCCTTTATGCTCCACCATCGCTTGTCCGACCTTCGGACCTAAGCCGTTCACAATATTCAAAACCCCCACCGGAAACCCAATCTTCACACAGGTTTCCCCCAAAAGATGAGCCGTAGCAGACGTAAATTCACTGGGCTTCGCTACCACCGTATTTCCCGCCGCCAATGCCGGTGCTATTTTCCATGAAAATAAATACAAAGGCAAATTCCAAGGCGATATGCAACCCACCACCCCGATGGGTTGGCGCAAGGTATAATTGATGGCTTTATTTTCAGTGGCATGACTTTCCGATGCAAATTGCATGGCCGCCGTGGCAAAAAATCGGAAGTTTTGAGCCGCACGTATCATTTCATTTCGGGCCAACCACAAGGGCTTGCCCTGATCGCGGCTTTCGGCGATGGCAAAATTTTCTCTATCGGCGTCAATCGCATCGGCCAAGGCATTCAACCACTTAAATTTTTCTTCAGCAGGGGTATTGGCCCATGATATTTTGGCCGCATTCGCCGCTTCATACGCCAGGGCTACATCGGCCCCATCGCTGTCGGCCACACTGCCGTATACTTTACCCGTTGCGGGTTCAAAATTATCTAAACTTCCGCCGTTAATGGCGGCTTGCATCTTCCCATTGATATAGTTTAAAACCTGCATGTCTTTTATTTTACGAATTCTGCAAATATTTCATAATCGCGGGGTGCCGCCCAAGCCGCATCTTCTTGCATGCGCACCCGATACCCTTTCAATGGCTGATAGGTCATCTCTACCCTTCTGTCCATCAACACACTGCGTTTTTGGGTTTCCCAAGTGATTAACTGCGTAACCCCGTCTACCTTCATTTCCTCCCAACGCTGCAAGGGCGCTAATGTATCTTTCGCCGTAAACCTACGAATTTCAAATTTCCCCGATTGATCCATCGAATAATAAAAATCTGCCGTATCCTTCAAATCTACGTATTGTGCATTTACAAATCCGCGCAATTCCTGATTCCAACGCGCCTCCGACATGCTGTCTAAACGTTCTTGTTTTACCTCATCGCCTTCGCTGGTATGACGCAAAACCCCATATTTCTCCGCCATCAGGGTGTCAATCTGCAACTTAAAATACCTTTGGTAATGGCTTTTAGACACCGCATTTTCCTCGGGGGAAGTCGTACACGCCGTTGCCAAACTGAACAATCCTATTATGATATAATTACGCATTGATTATCGATTTACCCGTCATTTCCTCGGGTTGCGCCACCCCCATTAATTGTAAAACCGTGGGCGCAACATCGGCCAAAATACCATTGTTTAACTGGGTTGAAGTGGCATTAGAAACCAACCAAACCGGAACCGGATTGGTAGAATGGGCTGTATTGGGTGACCCATCGGCATTCAAGGCCACATCGGCATTGCCATGATCGGCAATGATGATTACCTGATAATCCAATGCCAACAATTCACCTACCAATTTCTCCAAGCACGTATCTACCGTTTCTACCGCTTTCACAATCGCTTCATACACCCCTGTGTGACCTACCATATCGGCATTGGCATAATTCAAACACACAAAATCGGGCGCTGCCGACTTAATAAATTCCAGCGATTTCTCGGTCAATTCTTCCGCGCTCATCTCGGGTTGTAAATCATAGGTGGCCACCTTCGGAGACGCCGCCATAATGCGGGTTTCTCCCACAAAAGCATCTTCACGTCCCCCTGAAAAAAAGAACGTCACGTGCGGATATTTTTCCGTTTCCGCCGCACGCAATTGCGTTTTACCGGCCGCCTCAAGCACTTCCCCTAAGGTATTATTCAGATTTTCATTACTAAATAATACCCCACTAATTTTATAGGTTTCGTCGTATTGTGTAAACGTGTAATAGTTCAATTTTAAGGGCGACATCCCAAAATCGGGAAACGCTTCCTGACTCAAGGCGCGGGTGATCTGCCGGCCGCGATCGGTTCTGAAGTTAAAACACAACACCGAATCTCCCTCTTGAATCAATCCCATTTGCGCATCCTCCAATTTCAAGGCTTCCATAAATTCGTCGGTAATGCCATTGGCGTATTGTTCGGAAACCGACTTTAACACATCATCAGTAATTACCCCGGTTCCATGCACCATTAAATCGTAGGCTTTTTTTACACGCTCCCATCTTTGGTCGCGGTCCATCGCATAGTAACGGCCAATAACCGTACTCAGTTTGAACCGCCGTTCGTCGATTTCCCCCAAAAGTTTTTGCAAAAATTGCAAACCGCTTTGTGGATCGGTATCGCGACCGTCGAGAAACGCGTGTATGTAAACTGCGGGGACCGAACTGTTCGACAACACTTTTAATAGGGCTATCAGGTGATCGATATGGGCATGCACCCCGCCGTCTGAAACCAAACCCATTAAATGCAAGGGCTTTTGTTCGCGCTCACAGCGGTCTATAATTTCTTGCCATTGGGGTATTTCGGCGAGGGTGTTTTCCTCGAATATTTTATTGATTTTAGCGAGCATTTGCCATACCACGCGGCCGGCGCCAATATTCATATGGCCTACTTCCGAATTGCCCATTTGTCCTTTGGGAAGTCCTACATTCTCGCCGTCGGTGCGCAATTGCGCATGCGGATATTGCTTGTTGAGCGCATCGGTAAAAGGCGTATGTGCATGATATACGGCATCAGACTTAGAGCGATCGCCCAAGCCCCAACCGTCGAGTATTACTAAAGCCGCTTTGTGTGTCATCAATTGCAAAAATACGCAAGCGCTCACGGAAACCCCGAAAAATAACGATATTTGTATATGCTTTTGCCTAAAATTCGTTTTGTGCTCTTTTTTGCTGCCTTATTATTTGAGGGAAACGCCTATTCACAGGCAGAAACCCGCATAAAAGAAGATGCCTCGATAACCAAGATGAGGGAGAAAAGACAATCGTATCGAGAATCTAACGAATACAAATTTGAAGGCTATCGCATTTTTGTGAATATTTTCAGCAATCGCCGCGATGCCATCAAGTTCCAGAAAGATTTTAATCAGCGATTCACTGGCAAAGCCCATTGTCAAATTATTTACGACGAACCCAATTTCAAAATTTACGCAGGAACCTATGCCTTAAAGGCCGAAGCCGAAAGTATTTTAGCTCGGGTGCGACAAGCGTATCCCACGGCGAAAATCATCAAAATGCCCATCCCTTATGATTTTGACACGCCCTAATGGGCTCAGGTGCAACAGGCTTACCCTATTTACAACATCAACAAAATACCCAACCTTTATAGGTTCGATCGGTATTAATTCTTGCCCTTGTCTCTTGGGTTTGAAGTTTAAAAAGTGTGGTTTGTGAAGTTTGCGTTCATAAGTAATTCTCTTTTAATGGAATTATATTCTAATTTTGTGATTTACTTCTGCCCAACGCAATGAAAGCGGATCCAAAAATCAAGAAAATGAAGGAAGAAGTGCGTGAAATATTCACGCGTTACCTGGAAGCCAACAAACAACGGAAAACACCCGAGCGTTACGCCATACTTGATGAAATTTATTCTCATAAGGAACATTTCGACGTAGACGAACTCTATATCAAAATGAAAACCCGTAAATACCACGTCAGCAGGGCTACCGTTTACAATACCCTTGATCTATTGGTAGAATCGGGCTTGGTAAAAAAACACCAATTCGGACAAAATACCAGTCATTACGAACAGGCTTACGGTTACAAACAACACGACCACCTTATTTGCAATCATTGCAAAAAAGTAATGGAGTTTTGCGATCCCCGCGTACAACAAATAAGTTCGACTATGGGCGGACTTTTAAAATTCAATATCAGCAGTCATTCCCTTCACCTGTATGGAGAACCTCAAATCGATCAAGAAGGAACCTGCTTACAATGCCATATTAACATTACTGAATAAAGAATTTTCATGATAGACGTGATACTTGGGCTCCAATGGGGCGACGAAGGAAAAGGTAAAATTGCCGACTATTTAACTCCTAAATACGACTTGGTAGCTCGCTTTCAAGGCGGTCCGAATGCCGGACATTCCTTAGAATTTGAAGGCAAAAAGTTCGTTCTTAACACGATTCCTTCCGGAATTTTCAGACAAGAAACAAAAAACCTCATTGGAAACGGAGTCGTTATCGATCCCATCCGATTGATGGAAGAAGTGGATCGCATCAAAGACGAATGTCCCACCTATAAAGATCGTTTATTAGTTTCTAAAAAGGCCCATATCATTTTGCCTACCCACCGCATTTTGGATGCCGCCTCGGAAGCCGCCAAAGGCGATGCTAAAATTGGCAGTACCTTACGCGGTATCGGCCCTACCTATCGCGATAAAATTGGCCGTTCGGGTTTGCGCATTGGAGATATCCTCGAAGACGACTTCAAAGAGCGTTACGAAGCCATCCGCGATGCCCATTTGAAACAAATTGAGTTCTACGGATTTGCCGATTTTGATATCGTTGCCGATGAAGCGAGGTTCTACGAAGCCATTGCCTTTATCCAATCCTTACAATTGGTAAACAGCGAATATGTGATTGACCAATATATTAAGGAGGGTAAAAAAGTATTGGCAGAAGGCGCTCAAGGCTCCCTTTTAGATGTGGAGTTTGGCACCTATCCGTATGTTACCTCAAGCAATACCCTTTCTGGAGGCGTTTGCTCGGGTTTAGGAACCGCGCCTAAGCACGTGCGCAAGGTATATGGAATATTCAAAGCCTATTGCACCCGTGTAGGGTCTGGTCCCTTCCCTACCGAATTGGACGATGAAACCGGCGAATATTTGAGAACCAAAGGACATGAGTTTGGTGCTACCACAGGCCGCAAACGCAGAACCGGTTGGTTGGATCTTGTGGCGTTGAAATATACCTGTATGCTCAATGGCGTAGACGAATTGATCATGATGAAGGGCGACGTATTGAACGGCATGGAAGAACTAAAAGTAGCTACTTCATACCGCATCAAAGGCGCCATAACCCAAGAATTCCCT
>CBFHXF010000049.1:0-14360 GCA_965659745.1 Bacteroidia bacterium | reverse complement strand
GAGTTTAGAGGGGAGGGTTTAGAGATCTGTACTAAAGTTTAGTGTTTAGAGTCTAGAGTTTAGACTCTTACCTCTAGACTCTAGTCTCTCAACTATTTAAGGGAATTTCGGAAACTGCTGAAAATCGGGCTTCCGTTTCTCTAAAAATGCATGTTTGCCTTCTTGAGCTTCTTCAGTGAGGTAATATAATAAGGTGGCATCGCCGGCTAATTCCATGAGGCCATGTTGTCCGTCTAATTCGGCATTGAACGATCGTTTAAGCATCCGGATGGCCATTGGACTGCGTTCCATAATGGTCATACACCAATCTACCGTTTCGTCTTCTAATTGGGCTAAAGGCACTACTTTATTAACCAATCCCATGCGCTCGCATTCTTCTGCGGTATACTGACGGCATAAAAACCAAATTTCACGTGCCTTTTTCTGTCCTACAATACGCGCCAAATAACTACTTCCAAAGCCACCGTCGAAACTGCCCACCTTAGGACCCGTTTGTCCGAATTTAGCCCCTTCTGCCGCGATGGTTAAATCACAAACTACATGCAATACATGTCCGCCCCCAATGGCATAGCCATTTACCATGGCAATGACGGGCTTAGGCAGCGAGCGTATTTTCTTATGCAAATCGAGTACGTTCAAACGGGGAACACCCGAATCATCTACGTATCCGCCGATGCCTTTTACGTTTTGATCTCCGCCTGAACAGAAGGCTTTGTCGCCCGTTCCAGTTAGGATTACTACTGATATTTGAGGATTTTCGCGACAGTGGTCGAAGGCATCGAGCATATCGGTCACCGTTTGTGGCCGGAATGCATTGTAAACCTCGGGTCGGTTGATGCTTATTTTTGCAATTCCTTCGAAGAAGTCGAAGGTGATATCAGAATACTCTTTAATGGGTGTCCAGTTGCGTTGACTCATATGGTTGCAAAATTAAGCATTTCGCATCAACGCAACGGGACCCATTGGTTTAATCTTGTTTTTTAAACTTTGAAATTAATTTAAACATGTAATTGGTAAGGATTACATTCCTATGAACAAACCAAACGCATTGCGGGTTTGTTCGTTACCGCCACCTACATTATTCAAGATAGGAAGTAGGCTGGTTCTTAAGAACACACCGATGCGTTTGTATTGAAGATTCACAAATGGATCTACAATGAAGGGGTTGGTATGAAAATTACCTCTTACCGAAACCGTGGTTTTATCGGCGTATTTAATGTCGGTTTGCGACTGAAAGCGATACCCTACATAAGCACCGAATTGTACTTTATAGTTAGGTCTGCGTTGTTTGTTTTGGTATCCAATGGCCAAAGGAACCGTAACGGTGGCTATAGAGAAAGAGCTGGAATTGGCGTCTTCCGCTTTGCCAAATTGGTCTTTGCTTGTTTGTGGGTCTACGCTGTAATGGGCAAACGAATCGCTACGCGCCATCAAGCGTACATTGGCGTCTTCAAAGGTGAAATATTCGTCTTCAATGCCTAGTCCAAACCACAAACGCCATAGACCTTGACTCAAATTCTTCCCGAAGGAAATTTCGAAATTGCTGATGTTAGAACTGATGAATTTGGTAGAAGGCAAAAAGCGACCTGCGTTGTTTGAGCCGGCAGCGACCGGACTTAATGCATTGTTCAAGCTCACAAAACCGAAACCAAAACGGGTTTGAAAATCGTATTTCTTCGGCTTAGGCTCTTCATAAGAAAAATCTTGGTTGTAATCAAAATCGGGCACCGCTTCATAGGCGCCTTCTTCCGCTGGGGCTTCTTCAATCACCTCCACACTTGGGTAGGGCACTTCTAAAACGTCTTCTGCGGTAGTGGTATCCGTATCGGTTTGGGCATAGCTGCTGGTAGATAATCCGAAAAGGACCATGATAAAAAGGGGTTTGATAAAAGTATGTTTCATAAAATATTGGTTAAACAAATCTAAGTTCTTTTTGCGATTAATCGATGACAAAAGACATGCCTAATACCATGTTTTTTTGTCCAGAAATAATGGGGTCTATTAGGTTGCCTTCGCGACTTCGCGTTAAAGGGGTTATGGAATATTTTCCGTACAATGCCCAATGATCCCATTGAAACCTGAAAAAGGGTTGTAACACAATTTCATTCAAATGGAAATCGTCGTAATTTTTGGTTACCCGATCGTCGTAATATTTTACTTTGGTATAGGCATTCATTAAATAACCGCCTTGTACGCCTATCATCAATCGCACTTTTGAGGCATTCCATTTCGAGTTTTCGAAGCTAATCGCTAATGGAATTCCAATGTACTCCGAAACCAATTTTGATTTTTCAGGATTAAGTTCATTCGGATCGTTGGCATCGGCAAAACGGTATTCGAATTGGTCTTGATTGGGATCGATGCGAATGGCATTATTCTGAAAACGGTAATTGTAAAAATCATACGAGATTCCATACCAAAAACGCACATTGCCTTTATATAAATTCAGTCCCCACATGGCATCAAAGCCAATATTTAAGGTTTTGGCATTGTTCAATTCGGGCATTTCGTTATAACGCATAACTGTGGTACTTGGCCCTGCAAAGTTTTGCATTTGCAACAGTCCTAAATTGAAATTAAAGCTAGAAGCGGTGCCGTGGCACACAGGTTGCGCGACGTTGAATTTTATCCCTCCCTTCGGCATCGGGCGCACCGTTGTGTCGTCGTTTCCTTGGTCCGCTAATTTGAAATTGATACCCTCATTTGGCAACTGACTCACCTCGCCAGTGTTGTTAGTAATTGGTTTTGTAGGTGGAATCGGTTTGGTGGGTAAAACTGGCTTTTTGAGAGTTTCATCAGAGGCGGGAGGCAAATTCAAAGAAATTTTTGCCAGTACCTTAGAGGCGTCTGATACCGATTTACGCTGCAATTGTATATAAATATCGGTGGTATCATTGAAATCGCTCACGTTTACTTTGAAATTAAAACTATCATGGAATTGGGCCAATGGGGGGGCATCAAATCGGTAGCGTTGTATTTCGGCCTTATCACTTATAGAATTTACCCACTTTTGGAAGGTTTGATTGTCTATACCCGAGAGCAGTTTTCGCGTGGTTTCAGTCGAATCGGTTACGATTTGAACACGGGTAAAGTGGGTTTGTGCCGAGGCATAATCTACCCAGAGAAAACGCATCAATAAAAGGGTTATTACTTGTATTTGTTTCATATCTTAATTATTTTATCAATCGTAATTTAGGTTTACATTCATGCTGGGAATCCAACTATTGGGTTGGGTTTCTATTGCCAACTGCACCGCCGGTAATTGGCCTTTTTTAGTGCGCTGCCATATCTGTTGCCACGTGGGTATGGGCGTTTCGGCCGATTCGAAATAATTCATATCTATAAAGATTTCCCTCGCAAGGTTGCGTTGCGACCCTTCGGCGTAAATAGATGGTGTTCCGCTGCCGGATTCGATCACTTCAAAGGAGAGGCGGGCTTCTTCACGAATTTCCCCCGGAAAAAACAAGGCCAATATTTCGAATATGTTTGCATTGGGCATAGAGGGATTTTTTGTTTTCGGGGGAAGCTTCTTCAAAGCGGAGGTTTCTGTTAGCGAATCGGGTTGACCGACATTTGCACTCGGGTGGACAGCAAGGATATTCGAGTTTGAGGCCCTGCGGACTTCGGGCAGTGCGCGTTTTTTGGGGTTCGGGGAAGATATCAGGGCTGTGGCCAACGGCATTTGTGTCGGTAACGCATTTTTCTCAACCTGACTTGGTGTTTCCGTTTTGTGATTGTTTTCAGTTGAATCTAGCAAAACAGAAGCTGTTTTCATGCTTAGCGCCTTGCGATTGTTTTCGTAAGTGGGGCGACCAAAAAACCATATACTAATGATGAAAATAGAGGCCGCGGCCACGTACCACTGAATATTTCGGGTGATTTTAAATCGAATTTTGGGCTGTATGAGATCCGATATATTGGGATAGGGGATGGGTTCCGGTTCCAAGTAACTGGCCTTCCAACGGGCATGGGCCTTTTTCCATTCCTCATTCGACTGAATCTGTTCTTCTATGTATTGGGCTTCCTCAGAGGAAAGATTTCCCTCGAGAAATTCAAAAAGGGTCCAGTCGATGTCTTTGTGTAAGTGTTTCATAGAATGTCCTCCACGTTACCAATGATGTTTTGCAGTTTTTTACGTCCTCTGAAAATTTGAATTTTCACTTGTGATTCGTTGATTTCTAATATTTCGCCAATTTCTGAATAGGAATATCCTTCGTAGTCGCGCAATAAAATTGCGCTTCTTTGTAGTTCATTGAGTTGCGATAACGCATTGTCGAGCATCGTCTTGAGTCCGATTAAATGGGTATTGAGGTGCTGTTGGGGCTCGGATTTTATCATGTCGAGTTCGCTTTCTTTTTTTTGCTTTCTAATGATATCGATACAGTTGCGATAGGCCAGGGTAAACAGGTAGCTTTTGGCCTTGTGTACGTCGATTTTTTCGCGGTGTATCCATAATTTTTCGAAACTGTTTTGAACTATTTCTTTCGCCTCTTCAATTACTTTTATATTTTTGAGGGAGAATCGATAAAGGGCATCGGCATGATCTCGTACTATTTGCTGATACTCTTGTTGATTCATCTTTGTATCGGTAAAACGGCTATTTACCGGAAAAGTTACACCTGAAAATAAAAAATATGGCAACAATAACAGATAATTGGTTTGAAACTTGGTTTGATACAAACTATTACCACGAATTATACCAACATCGAGACGAAGAGGAGGCCCGTGTTTTTATTGCCACTATGGTGATGTATTTAGAACTTCGGGCGGGTGAACGTATACTGGATTTGGCCTGTGGCAAGGGCAGGCACAGTAGAGAGTTGCAAAAACACGGTTTGGAAGTAGTGGGTATTGATCTTTCGAAGAACAGCATTGAAGAGGCCAAGATTTACGAGTCGGAAGATATGGTTTTTGACATTCACGACATGCGGAAATCGCTTACCAAATACGGAAAATTTGATGCCATCTTTAATATTTTTACGAGTTTTGGTTACTTCAATTCGCGAGAAGAAGATGTGAAAAGTTTGATGAATGTATCCAAAGCACTTATTCCAGGCGGACAGTTTGTGCAAGATTATATCAATGCGGCAGCGGTGGTTTCAAAACTTCCCGAGAAAGGTGAAAAAGAAATAAACGGATTGCTTTTTTCTTGGTCGAAATACCTCGATAATGGATATATCGTAAAAGACATTCAAGTAAACGATAACGGTGGTCTTAAGAACTTCCAAGAGCGGGTAAAAGTTTATTCTATTGAAGAATTGAAAGCCATACATAAAGAGGCGGGTTTAAAAGTGGTAGCCGAATTTGGCGCGTATGAATTGGATCCTTACGAGGCGGAAACTTCTCCTAGAATTATTTTGGTATCAGAAAAGTAATGATACAGCCATTATTAGAATTTGACGATCGCCTGTTCGTTTTGATTAATCAAAAATGGGCACACGAAAGTTTAGATTCCTTAATGATAATTCTCAGCGGTTCATTGACTTTTGTGCCGTTTTATATATGGGCTATTTATAAGTTAATCCAGCGTTATAAACGCAAGTTTTACATCCCTGTATTGTTGGCAGTAGTGGCTTTCGGACTCGCCGATAGCATCAGTTCGAGGGTTTTTAAGCCCAATTTTAAAAGGGTACGTCCTGCTTTCGAGGCCCATCTCACACCCCGAACCCCCGATGGCATGCCCGGTGGTAAATATGGTTTTGTGAGTTCGCATTCGGCCAATGCCTTTGCCGTGTATCCCCTATTGGTGATGATGGTTTTTTACCGAAAAGATTTGCGGTTTTCGCAAAACAAAAACCAAAAAATGGCTTTTGCGGTAACCTTATTTGTTGCCTTTTGGATTGCCTATTCTCGGGTGTATCTGGGCAGGCATTATGTTGGAGATGTGTTTTTTGGGGGGATTTTAGGGGCTTCGATAGGACATCTTTTGTGGAAGGCGTACGGTAAGTTTGACTTATAAAAAGCGCTTCTTACCGACGAATTGATGTAATTTTGTTGCATGTCGTACGAATTCATACTGGTAAATCCACAAATAGTTCCTTTTGTAGCTACCATTCAACTCAATCGCCCGAAAGAATTAAACGCCCTCAATCTTCAATTAATGGGGGAAATACGTCACGCCTTAGAAACTTTTGATGCGGATGATGCCATCAGAGCCATTGTGATTCACGGAAACGAGCGTGCATTTGCAGCCGGTGCCGATATCAAACAAATGGCAGGTCGCACCGCGGTAGATATGTTGCAAATTGATCAATTCAGCACCTGGGATAGTATCAGAAGAACCAAAAAGCCCATCATTGCAGCCGTGAGCGGTTTTGCTTTAGGCGGGGGCTGCGAGTTAACGATGTTGTGCGATATGATTGTGGCGAGTGAAACCGCACAATTCGGTCAACCCGAAATTAATATAGGAGTCATGCCCGGTGCGGGAGGTACTCAAAGATTGACCCGTGCGGTAGGTAAGGCCCGTGCCATGGAAATGGTTTTGACGGGTAATTTTATTTCGGCACAGGAAGCCAAAGAGGCAGGACTCATAAATAAGGTAGTGCCAGTAGAATTGTATTTAGATGAGGCCATTAAGATGGCGCAAAAGATAGCGGAGAAGTCGCCCATTGCGGTGCAGTTGGCGAAGGAGAGCGTATTGAAAGCCTTTGATACGGGATTGCAAGAGGGATTGTACTTCGAAAGAAAGAATTTTTACATGTTGTTTGCCACCGAAGACCAGAAGGAAGGCATGAATGCGTTTATTGAAAAGCGCAAGCCGGAGTTTAAGAACCGGTAATAATTGAATTATGAATTATGAATTATGAATTATGAACGGTGAATTATAGATTATGAATGGTGAATTATGAATGGTGGATTATGAATGGTGAAATACAAAAAAAAGCTGCCTTGAATATGAGGCAGCTTTTTTTTTGCTTTTGACTTTGATTATAATCCTGAATGGGATCCGATTAACAACACGAAGTAAAAATGTTACTCCTTGGATAATTCATAATTCACCATTCATAATTCACCATTTTAATTTACGTCTGCGTACACGCAGTTCGAATAATAGGCTTTAGATTCTGAAGGATACCATTTCCAAATAACGGCAATTACAGCGGTGTTACTCGCGTTATATTTCCAATTAGAGTAATTCTCACCAAAAGCAGTTACCCAGTCACTGGTTAAACCTTTGTAATTAACCGCAACAGTTTTTTCCACTTCCGCATTAGCGGCCGCCGATGAACTGAAAATAGGGCTAATACCAGAATATCCGTTTTGGGGAAGTCCAGCAACCGGTGTTTTTAAACCTGATGTAGCAGTTGCGGTAATACCACTTGCTCTCAAGATATTGCGTGTAGCAATAGTATTGAATGTGCTCTGATCTACCGCTTGACGGGTATTTCCATTCTTTTCAACTACCAATAAAGAAATGTAGTATTCTGCACCTGCTTCAGGAGCAAACGCTTTTGCCTTGTAGGTTACGTTAATGGTATTGCCAGATGCACTACCTCGTACCGCAACACCCACTTCCGGCGTATTAGATACATATCCACTGGCATTGCCTACTACGTCGGCTTTACTTACTGCACTACCCATATTGGTGCCTGCAGAATAGAAGAAGTTAATACCAAAATTGGTGGTAGGAGGATTCATGTGAACTAACAATCCATTGTTGATTAAATTAACAAAGGGAGTATCGTTGTTGTCCTTGTAAAAGAAAGGCTGTAAATATGGAATAATAGCTTGGTTGTCCGCCACAATTACGGGTTGGAATGTCATTCCTACAATATCGTTGGTGTTAGAAGTGGCTACAATGTCATTGAAAATAGGAATATTCGTAGCGGCATCGCCTCCTGCAGGTCCGTATACTCCGGAATGTCCTACATAAGACACCAAGGCACGTTGTTTTTGTTCTACTGTTAAAGGACCTGAGTTGCCGCCATCGGTTGGCTCATCATCTTTACAGCTGTTCATCGTTGCCATCAAGCTCACTGCTGTTAGGGCAAATAGGATTTTTTTCATGGATATGTTTTGTATTTTAGTTTTAATTTAGATTTACGAATTAAGGTATTTTTATCGCGTTTTGCAATAATATTTACGCAGAGCGGTGCAAAATTAGTCGGCACTTGCGTTTGGACTTTCGTAAATAATGTGTGTTACTTTGCAAACCAAATATTTTCAACCGCATATGTTAAATCTCATTCTTTTTGGTCCTCCAGGTGCCGGTAAAGGTACACAAAGCGAAAAATTGATAGGCGCTTATGGCCTGAAGCATATTTCTACCGGCGATTTGTTGCGGGCAGAACGTAAAGCAGGTACCGAATTGGGCTTGCAAGCCGATACGTATATATCTAAAGGAGAATTAGTGCCCGATGCGGTAGTGGTGGGTATGGTGCGCAATTTCATGAAAGAAAATGCCGATGCCAATGGATTTATCTTCGACGGATTTCCCAGAACAACCCCACAAGCGCAAGCGCTAGATGAATTATTGGCAGAATTCAATACCCAAATTCATTTGGTATTGGGATTGGAAGTAGAAGAAGATGAGTTGGTAAAGCGTTTATTGTTGCGCGGACAAAGTAGCGGCCGCGTAGACGACCAAGACGAAGATACCATCCGCAATCGCTTCCGCGAATACCAAAACAAAACCCTTCCCTTGCAAGATTATTATCAAAATACAGGCTGCTATAAAGGTGTTCACGGTATGGGGGAAATTGAAGGCATCTTTGCCGCTTTGTGCGCCCATGTTAATGCCTTGTAATTGAGCCTTCTGCCCATTAAAGAAACCGAAATCCCCCATTAATTAATTTAAACCTATGATACTACACCCACTAACCAAGAAGCCCTTGAAGTGGGTGTTTTTTGATTTAGATAATACCCTGTGGGACTTCGATGGGAATGCCGATGCGGCCTTAAAGGTGCTATTTGAAAGGCATCAATTAGAGTATCATACCGGCTACCAAGAAGAACAATTCATACATATTTATAAAGATGTAAATGCGGCTTATTGGAAGCGCTATGAAAAAGGAGAAGTGAGCAAAGACGTGCTACGTACCGCCCGCTTTACCGATACGTTCGCATTAATGGGACTTCCCCCGGCATTATACCCTCCTAATGTTTGGGACGAATACTTAGATATTTGTCCGCGCATGACCGTATTGATTCCCGGCGCGAAAGAATGCTTGTCTTTTATGAAAGCACATGCGAAAATTGGTATTTTAACGAATGGTTTTGAACTGACGCAGAAAATAAAATTGGCAGAATCGGGCTTGGATCAATGGATCGATTACGTACAAAGCTCGGAGGCCTTTGGCAGTGCCAAACCTTCAAAAGAGTTCTTTGACGCGGCCTTGGAATTTGCCCAGATTTCATCCGAAGAGTGCATCTATATCGGCGATAATTGGCATACCGATGTGGAGGGGGGGATGAATGCGGGGATACTCACATACCGATACTGTTATCAAGACAGTGAAGCCAATAAAGCCATTGAATCTCACCCCTTATTTGGCGGTGAAGTGCGTTCTTTGACCCAATGGTGTCAATCGTTTTAAACGTTTGTGCTTTTAATTGGTTATTTTTGCCATTATGAATAAGATTTTAACTTTGATTGCCTTGATGGTTTGGGGTGGCTTTACTTCCGCTCAAAATACAATTGGATTGGTGAAAGGTTCGGATGCAACCTTTTATGCCGATGAAAACCTTCCCGACGGTTTTAAATCGTGTAAATTTCAGTTTTATAATAAAGGCGACAAAGACATTACCATAGAATACCGCCAAGTTGAATTGGATTTTCCGGAATCTTGGTTGATTTCCTTTTGCGATAATCGCGATTGTTTGCCTAATTTTCCGTTAACAGGCACGTATTCGCCGATTAAACCGGGCGATACAACCGAATTGAAGTTAGATGTGTTTCCTTCTGGAGGGGCAGATTCTGCCTTAATTAAATATGCCATTTGGGACAAAAACTTGCCGAATTTAGTCGATACATTGATATACAGAGTATATGCCCGTTGGGGTTTGAATGTACAATCGATGAGCCATTTTAATACCCGTATTTTTCCCAATCCGGTGCAAGGTTCCGAGTTGGTAGTATCGGGAACGGCTATTTTGAACGTTCAAATATTGAGTACAGACGGCCGTGTTATATTGAATCAGGACGGAAATTCTCTTAATGAGATGCGTTTGAATTTAGAGCGTTTATCAAACGGTCATTATTACATACAGGTGCGCCATGTAGCCGGAATGGATTCGCATTCATTGCAATTGAACCGTTAAAATCAGACGGAACCAATGCACGTGCCGGCCTATGCGTGGATTCTTTCCCTGGTTGTGGGAATTGCGTTCTCATGGTGGGCTTATCGCTTTTTATGGCCTAAAAATCACCTTTGGAAGTTAGCCGCCACCTTGAGGGCCGCCGCTGTGGCCCTCGCAGTTTTATGGTTGTTCGATCCCATAGTTAATTTTGTCGATACACAAACCAAGCCCGCTCAATGGGATGTTTATGTAGATGTTTCGAATTCCACCCGCGCCGATTCCCAAGAGCTGCAAAATTTCTTAGATACCCTAAAATCAGAATTCAAATCCCCCAATATACGGCTGTTTGCCTTTGCCGAAGGATTGGTGCCTTATGCTAATAAGCATACTCTCGGGGGAAATCTTACACGCCTGGACAATGTTTTAACACATATGCAAGCGAATAAATCCCAAACGGATTTGAGGTGGATTTTTAGCGATGGAATCGTAAACCAAGGCCGCATGCCGCAATCCTTTGATTTGGCTGACATAGGTCCCGTTGCTGCATTAGGAATGGGGGATACCACTTTGTATTTGGATTTGTCGGTCAATGAACTGTTAGCCAATGACGAAGTTTTTCAAGGCAATACCACCGAAATAGAGGCCACGGTAGAAGCCTTGGCTTCAAAAGGAAAACTCTTGAATATAGAACTCTGGGTGAATGAGGTTTTGCAAGAACAGCAAACTTGGATACCCGATTCGGAACGCAGTAAAAAGAAGGTGGGGTATACCTTAAAAACGGCCGATCAAAATAAGGATTACTTGAAAGCAGTGGTGAAAGTAAAGCCGGCTGCCGGTGAACGGAATTTGTCAAATAACCAACAATCTGTTTTGATAAAAATATTAGATCAGCGTAAGATTATCGATTTTGTGTACGCAGGTCCCCATCCAGATATAAAAGCCTTGCAACTGGCTTTGGCCGATAAAGAAGCGTATACATTACGGGTATATTCAGAATCGGAAGGCTTAAAAAAAGATGCAGATGCCTATGTAGCTCATGGCATTAGAGGGAAAGCGACTTTGGATTTGCTGATTAATACCGCAAAGCCTATTTGGTGGTTTGCTCCTAATAAGGAAAGCCTTCAAACGGTATTCGATGCAAAAGAAACGGTAGCGGTGCGCAGGGGCTTAAGCGGATTTCAGGAAACCGTTCCCGCTTGGAATTCTGAATTTCAATTATTTGAGATTCCCAATGCGAATAGCGGAAAAACACTGTGGAATGCAGTGGAAAGTCCCTTGTTGGCCATAAAAGCACCGAGTGAAGAGGTGCAATTGTATCAGGTTTGGGCAGGTACACAAACCAATGTGCCGCTGATGATCAGTCGCAAAACCAAAAGAGCGGAGCATGTGTTTTTGGGTTGGGGGATTTGGCGTTGGCGCATGAATGAATTCCGAAAAAACGGAAATTCAGAGTTGTTTGATGCTTGGGTGGTGCGTAATGTACAATGGTTATTACGAGCCAATTCTGGAAAATCGGGATGGGAATTTGTGCGTCCTGAAGGCATAATAAATTTGGGATATTCAAAGAAATTGAAATGGATATGCTATGATGAAGCCGGAGAAAAGAAAGTTGCCGAAGGCGTGGAAGCGTATGTAGAAAATGAGAACAAAAAGTCGGTAAAATTAAATCTCGTAATAGATAATGACGAATATGTGTGTGTTTGGAATCCGGAATTTAGTGGTTTGAATAAATTGGTACTCCGAAACGCGCAGGGTGAAGTGCTTCGTGAAGGCATTATCGATGTCGTAGAGAATACAATCGAGGATTTGCAAAAACGGGCTCAACATGGGGTTTTAGCGGAAATTGCAAATAAAAGCGGAGGTGTTTTTGGCGATTTTCGCGGAAATCGAGGGACGTATCTAACGAAAATTAAACAAATGGAATTAGACAAACCTGGAATAATTACCCGAGAGGAGTCCCTTCCCTTTGAGAGATGGCGGGTAATATTAATGGTAATGGTTGGGTTGTTAAGTACAGAGTGGTTTTTAAGAAAATGGCTGGGAAAAATTTAACGAATACGGCTACACGGGTGGTAGTGGGAATGAGCGGTGGAGTAGACAGCTCGGTGGCGGCCTATTTGCTTTTAAAGCAGGGGTATGATGTAGTGGGCTTATTCATGCGCAATTGGAATGATGCCAGCGTTACACTAGAAGACGAATGTCCATGGATCGACGACAGTCGCGACGCAATGATGGTTGCCGAGCAATTAGGAATTCCCTTTCAAGTAGTAGATTTCAGTGAAGCTTATAAGCAAAGAATAGTAGATTACATGTTCAAGGAATACGAAGAGGGCAGAACCCCCAATCCGGATGTGCTTTGTAATCGAGAAATTAAGTTTGATTTATTTTTAAAAGAGGCTTTAAAATTGGGAGCGGACTTTGTGGCCACCGGTCACTATGTGCGTAAGGGAGAATTTGTGAATGCACAAGGGGAAACGGAGTATCAGTTATTAAGGGGTTTAGATCCTAATAAAGATCAGAGTTATTTTTTATGTCAGCTCAATGCCGAGCAGTTGGCAAAAGCCCTTTTCCCTATCGGTGAGCTGCAGAAAAGTCAGGTGCGAGAAATTGCAACTCAAATGAATTTAGTAACGGCTGATAAAAAGGATTCCCAAGGACTTTGTTTTATAGGGAAGGTGAGTTTGCCTGATTTCTTGCAGCAGCAATTAAAACCTAAAGTAGGCCGTGTTATAGAAATTGATAGGACGCATCCCGCGGTGCAGGAATATTGGTCTGAAATTTTAGAAAATAATTCGGAGAAAGCGGCTTTACGTCGCTTGGATTTAAGTCCGGAAATGGGAAAGGTGGTTGGAGAGCACAGAGGGGCGCATTTTTATACGCGCGGACAAAGGCGTGGATTGAATATTGGGGGTAAAGTATTGCCATTGTTTGTGATACAGACGTCAGTTGACGAAAATATTATTTATGTGGGGCAGGGAGAAGATCATGGTGGTTTATGGTATCGCGGATTGCGAATTGCGAAGGAAGAGGCCCATTGGATACGTCCAAATATTCGCATTGCGTCATTGCATCGTCAAAATTTTGAATGTCAAATACGTTACCGTCAAAAGCCGTTTTTCTGCAAATTGTTGGAAAACAAGGAGGGTGATATTATAGTAATTTTTAGCGAAATTCAGAGAAATGTCACCCCGGGGCAGTTTTTGGCTCTTTATGAGGGTAATGAACTGATTTTTAGCGGGGTCATAGGACTGTAATAAATTGCTAAAGAGGCAACAAGATTGATTTTTTTCGTGTCAGTAGAGCAACAATATACGCATGCAATGCGTTTATTGTAGGAGAACAATTAAACTAAAGATATTGAGAGAATGTATACCGCAAAATTTAAGGCTTTTTTAAAGGCTGTTTTAATTCTGGTTGTAATAGGCTTAAGTGCTTCGGTGCAAGGTCAAATTAGTTCTACCGGAAAAGAGTTCTACATGTCCTTTTTGGAGATGGAAACCCGCAACGGAGGGTATCCAGATACCTTGTTAATATTTGTTACATCTGATGTAGATACAAAAGTGGCTATTGACAATCCGCGCTTAACGGGTTCAAAGGTTACATATAATATCGCTAAAAACAAAGTAAACAGAATTCAGGTAGATAATAATTATTATTATCCTGAGGGTTCGGAGTTCAGTGGTGCCGATCAAAATTCAAAAAAAGGGCTCCGAGTTACGGCCAACGATCCAGTAAATGTGTACTGTATGAATTTGGAGTTGAATCGTTCAGATGGAACGTTCATTCTTCCTTATGAAAGCATTCCCGCTGCACCCGAATATTTTGTAACTAGTTTTCCGCCAAACGTCAGGAACGGATCTCGTTACACAGAAAGTGAATTTGCCGTGGTAGCAATGGATAATGGTGTTAAAGTTGAGATCACTCCTGCTTTTCGCACTAAAGGGGGGAAATCAGCCGGTTCACCGTTTGTCATAACCATGGCCAAAGGTCAGGTGTATCAAGTACAATCAAACGAAACAGATGGAACCAATAATACGAACCCTGCACTCTATTCATGGACAGGCGGAGGTGCAAAGGATGGAGATTTGACCGGTACACGAATCCGCGTAATTGATGGCTGC
>CBFHXF010000048.1:0-14410 GCA_965659745.1 Bacteroidia bacterium | reverse complement strand
CTTCTTACACATTTTCACATGATCGTTTGTATCGAAACGAGGTGCGGATAAACGGTCGTTTGGAAGATTTAGAATCGTCGAATTACGAAGTTTCCAATGGTATTTACGACGTAGAAACGGCCTTTGAATGGAGTCAGCAATGGAGTTCTCGTTTGAAATCCGTAGCGGGAATGGGCTATACCTACCACAGTTTTCGCCCTAACAGGAAGGAACTTATTTCGAGCAATGACAGCGTAGAAAAGTTGTTTTTATTCAGCGATGAGCAGGTCAACACGCCTGAAATTAATGGGTTCATGAAATGGGAATTTACGGGGGGCGTTTGGGGGAATTATGACTTAGGAATGCGTTTGGTATACTACGATTTAGGTTTGGGCCAATATTATGTGTTGCCAGAACCTCGATTTAATGCACGTTGGAAATTGGGCAAAAAGGCCTGGTTGAAGGCCAGTGTGTCTCAAAATCGGCAGTTTTTCCATCAGCTGAATAACTTGAGCATGGGTTTGCCCTCGGATTTATGGGTTCCCTCTACGGCGAAGTTCAAGCCGGCACAATCGCGACAGCGGTCGATTGGGTTTTCTCACGCAATCGGCAAACATTGGCAGTGGCAGTTAGAAGCGTTTCAGCGCGATTTTCGCGATATTTTGGAGTATTCAGAATCGGCTGTGTACATAACGTCAAATCGAAATTGGGAACAGTCGGTAACTTCAGGAACGGGCGATGTAGAAGGTGTGGAGTGGCAGTTGCAGCGTTCCGGCGCGCGCTGGTCGGGCTTGTTTTCGTATACATGGATGCGGAATAGCCGTCAATTTAAGGATATCAATGGGGGCGTTGCGTTCCCATCTCGTTACGACCGCCGACATAATATATATGTAACGGCATTCTATAAAATAAATCGAGAATGGTCATTCAGCGGCAGCTGGATGTACAATTCCGGCTTTGCCTATACACGTCCGGTGGGGATTGTGCCATCGCCTACCTCGAGCGATCCGGCGCAGGATATTTACTTGTATGGGGCGCGGAATAACCTCCGGGCTATCGACAACCACCGTTTGGATTTTAGCTTTACCTACGAGAAGGCTTCCCCCGGAAAGATAAAAGGCACCTGGGTTTTCGGGGTGTATAATGCGTACAATCGCCTGAATCCGTTTTACGTAAATTTGGGCTTGGGCGAGGGCGGAAATCGCAGTTTGTATCAGGTGAGCTTGCTGCCCGTTTTACCTTTTATTAATTATCAAATCCATTTTTGATGCGTATTTGGCTGTATATCGCTTTGTTTTTCGGGGGAATTTTTACTTCTTGTGTCAAAGAAGTGCCGGTTAATGATGGCGGTGAAAAGCCCGATGCGTACTTTTTGAATGCCTTTTTATGTGCAGATAGCCAAGCACGAATTCAGGTGGGCAAGGTGTCAGGCGTTACTGAGGCGTACAATTATGTGTCAGATGCTACGGTTTCGTTAATTTCTAAAGGCGTTCGGTACCCTATGACGTATTTGCGGGAGGGTTGGTATGCGTCGTCTTTGTTTGTTTCGGCGGGAAATGATTCGGTGCGGGTGGAGGTAATACACGGGTCGAAGGGATTTACCCGCGAGTTGAAGTCGCCTTCGCGATTGGAAATCCAAAGGGTGCAAACGTTCCCTGTAGTGGTTAGCTTTTTAGGTCGCACTACCGGCTTTCGATTGAGTTTTCAGGACAGTGCCTATAACGATAATTTTTATAGAATGTGGGTGGAGGAACGGTATTGGTTGTATGAAAAGAGCAAGTTGGGGGTGTTGCTTGATAGCAGTTTACGGGTGCGGAAATTGCCAATTTCGGGTAATGATATTGCGTTTTTGAGGAATCCGTACAATGTGTATTCGAGTCGGGAATTATTGTTTTCGGATGTGACGTTTAATGGCTTGCGGGTGGGTTTGGAGTTTCACCGGGCTTTGGGACAATCGGATTTGGAGCGAACGGTATCGTATCGGGTCGTTTTGGAGAATTTACATTCGGATTTATATCATTATTACAACGACCGCAATGCGCATTTGTGGCAGCAGAGCAGCATTACGCAAACGCCCACGAAGGTGGAAGGGAATTTGGAAGGGGTATTAGGAATTTTTGGTTTGTACCAGGTGGATGATTTTGAAATCAGGTTTTAAAACCGTTTCAATTCCACTTCTTCGATGCGGGCACCGTCAATTTTGGTAATGTGAAACTCTAGGTTTTCGAATCGCAGCGTTTCTCCAACTTCGGGAATTCTCTCGGCGTGAAAAATAATATAGCCTCCCAACGTAGTGAAATCGCCCTCTTTGAAATCAAAACCGTATTTTTCATTTAGGTAGTCGATTTCTAAACGTGCGGCGAAACGGTAATGGTTGTCGCCAAGCTGCAGCTCGAACGCATCATCGGTGTCGAATTCGTCTTTAATTTCCCCAAAGATTTCTTCTACTAAATCTTCTACGGTAGCAATACCGGCGGTTCCTCCGAATTCATCTACTACTACGGCCAAACTTTTGCGTTCGTGTATGAAACGACGCAGGAGCTGTTGGGCTTCGGTGTTTTCTCCCGTGATAATAACGGGATGTAATATTTCGTGGAGTTTTTCGGGTTGGTGGAATAGGTCGCTGTGGTGTACGAATCCGATGATATTATCGATGGTATCCTTATATATTAGGATGCGTGATAGTGAGGTTTCGATGAACATTTCGGTCAATTCTTCGATGGAAGTATGCACGTCGAGGCCGACTAATTCGGTGCGGGGCACCATGATTTCGTGTACGTCGACTTCCGAAAATTCAAGGGCATTGCGGAAGGCTTCGGTATCGATTTCCTGCGCATCCATGTCTTTTGAGCTTTCAATACTCGAGATGAATTCGTCGAGATCTACTTTAGAAAACACTTTGGTTTGCGTGGTGTTGTCGGTTTGTGTGAAAAGCGACAGCAAGGTAGTTGAGGCGCCTTTGGTGAAGGCAATGAGGGGCCATAAAAGGATATGCGCAAATCGGAATGGGGCAACGAACACGAATAATAAGGTATCGGCCTGCAGTCGGAATATGGTTTTAGGAATATATTCGGCCGTAATGAGTACAATTATGGTACTTAAAATGGTGGTGAGGATAAAATTGGCAAGGGCATTTGAAAAAAGAAAGGAGAGGTAATACTGCAGGATGTCGCCCATGGCAATACCATATATTACCAATGCGAGATTGGTGGCCACAAGAACGGTAGAAATGAATTCATTGGGCTCTTTGATGTATTTGGCAACCCATTTTCCTCCGAAAACGCCTTGCTTACTCCGAAGTTCAATGCGCAGTTTATTGGCAGAGATAAAGGCAATTTCCATCCCAGAGAAAAAACCGATAGTGCTTAAACAAAGAAGCACTATAATCCAAGAACTTAGTGTGGGATTATTGACGCTGATATTGAGCAGGTGTACCGAGAGGGGGTCGGGCATATAATTCGAAGATACAAAATTAACGGAATTTGCGATGGATTTTTGCGTAAATCGCAAAAATCAAGGAAATGCTGTTTGTAGGCGGTAATTTTGCAGCATGAATAAACCCAAATCGTGCGGAATTATTGGCGGAGGTCAGCTCGGAATGATGTTATTGGAAGCGGCTAAAGCCGAAAATAATGCGGTGCATTACACGATTTTAGAATCGCAAGAAGACTGTCCGGCGCGTCCGTTTGCCGATGGATTTATTCAAGGTTCGCTAAAAGATGCCCATGCGTTGCGCGCGTTGGCGGCCGTTTCTGATGTTCTCACTTGGGAAATCGAACACATCGGAGTAGATACCTTAATAGAGCTTGAGTCAGAAGGCAAAACGATCATTCCCAAGCCTGGGGTTTTGAAAATCATTCAAGATAAAGGCATACAGAAGAATTATTTTGTGGCACACGGAATTCCAACAGCCCCCTTTATGCTCAAAGAGGCAAATGATGTTTGGGATTTGGACCGGTTTCCGGGCGATAAAGTGGTTTTGAAATCACGGACGGGTGGTTACGACGGGAAAGGGGTGGCAATTGTGAATAAAAGTGAATTATTAGCCGGAAATTCGCCTTTTGAAGGTTCTATTTTGGTAGAAGAATTTGCGGAAAACGTAAAAGAATTGGCTGTGATAGTTGCGGTAGATACGCATGGCAATAGGGGCTCGTTTCCGGCGATAGATATGTATTTCAATCCGCAGAGCAATTTGGTAGAATTTTTGTATTCGCCCTCTTTGGTTCTTGAGGGAATTTTGAGTCAAGCCAAAGACATCGCCGAAAAGGTGGTGGCCTCATTCGATTCGCCGGGATTATTTGCCGTAGAGATGTTTGTTACGCAAGAAGGTGATATTTGGGTAAATGAAATTGCCCCAAGGCCACATAATAGCGGTCACCATAGTATTGAGGGATTTGTAACGAGTCAGTTCGCGCAGTTGAACCGCATTTTGTTGGGAATGGAGTTGGGATCGATGGATTTAAAATGTCCGGCTGCGATGATCAATATAGTAGGTCCTGATGATTTTTCAGGAACGTATCAGTTGGAAGATGCTGATTTTTGGTTAAAGCAGGAGGATGTGTTTGTGCACATGTACGGTAAAACGGAAACGCGACCCAATAGAAAATTGGGACATGTAACGGTAACGGCCGAAAATTTAGACGGGCTGATGCAAAGGGCGAAAGAGGTTCAAGAGCGCATGCGGATCATACCGTCATGATTTCTTTTTCCTTTTCTACAAGTAGGTCTTCAGTTTTTTTGATATATACGTCTACCATTTTTTGAACGCGGTCTTCACCGGCGGTCATTTCGTCTTCGCTTACTCCGTCGCTTTTGAGTTTACGGATTTTTTCGTTGGCGTCTTTGCGCAAGTTGCGGATACCTACTTTAGAGCTTTCAGATTCGGTTTTGGATCTTTTAGCCAATTCTTTACGTCGCTCTTCGGTAACGGGAGGCAAGCTGATGCGGATTTGTTCGCCGTCGTTTTGGGGCGCAAAACCGAGGTTGCTATTGATGATAGCGGTTTCAATTGGGCGGATAAGAGATTTATCCCAGGGTTGAATTACGATGGTACGGGCATCGGGGGTATTCACGTTAGCGGCCTGATTGATGGGGGTTGAGGCGCCATAGTAATCTACAAAAACGCCTTCCAACATATCGGGAGTGGCTTTACCGGCACGGATGCGTTTGAATTCGGCGGTTGTGTGGATTAGGTTCTTTTCAAGTTGATTTTTTAGTTGATCAAGAATTTCGTTCACGCTGCTCATGGTTGCAAAAGTATGATTTTTGAGGGATTATTTGTGGGATTAATAGGCACGTTCTTTTCTACCTTCATAATAGTAGACGAAACTGCGGTTGGCTACGGCGGTACCCCCTGGGGTAGGATAATCGCCAGTGAAATACCAATCGCCTAGGTCGTTAGGACACGCCTGGTGCAGTTTGTCGACGGTTTGAAACAGCATATCAAACTCGAATCTTACGCTTGCGGGCTTCACCATCTGGGCTATTTTTTTAGAGATATCGGTCTCTAGAAGGTCGGCATATAAATCTTTTACGACGTTACGCTGTTCTGGATGGGGCTTTTTGAGTTCTTCCACAGCCTTGGCGTAGATTTCCCCCAAGATAGATTCGTTGCCGTTTTCTTTATGCAGTTCTACAGCGGCGCGGAACGCGGCAAAATCGCCGAGTTTACTCATGTCGATGCCGTAGCAATCGGGGTATCGGATTTGGGGTGCGGAGCTCACCAAGATGATGCGTTTGGGTTCGAGGCGGTCGAGCAGGCGCAAAATGCTGGTTTTAAGTGTGGTTCCACGCACCACCGAATCGTCCATGATTACGAGGGTGTCTTTCCATGATTTGACAACGCCGTAAGTGATGTCGTACACGTGGGTTACGAGGTCTTCGCGGTCGGTGTCGTTGGTGATAAACGTGCGCATTTTCACGTCTTTCACCAATATTTTTTCGCGGCGGGGTCTCCAACTGAGGATTTCGTCGACTTTTGCGGGGTTTTCGTTAATATTAAGTCCTTTTAGGGCTTCTGCTTGGATTTTCAGACGGATTTCGTGGATGCCGTCTATGAGTCCGTAAAAACTGGTAGAGGCGGTATTGGGCACGTAGCTGAAAACGGTATCGGGAAGGTTGTTGGCCAACATTTCCATCACGGGTTCGGCCAGCAAGCGGCCTAATTCTTTTCTTTCGGCGTAGATGGCTTGATCGTTGCCGCGCGAGAAATAAATGCGCTCGAAGCTGCAGCTTTTGCGTTCGGTGGGTTCGATGATTTCCTCTATAGAATAAGAGGCGTCGGCTTTAGCGATTAATGCGTTTCCCGGGGGAAGTTCATGAACGTCTTCGGGGTAAATGTTAAATGCCATTTGGATGGCGGCTCGCTCGCTGGCTACGACGATTACCTCGTCGTCGACGTAATAATGGGAAGGGCGTATGCCGGCGGGATCGCGGATGATGAAGGCGTCGCCGTGACCAACAAGGCCTATCATATTGAAGCCTCCGTCGATATTTTTAAAGCTGCGTTTGAGGATTTTCGGTATGGAAATTTCGGATTTGATTTTTTCCGTGATTTCGAGATTGGAATATCCTTGAGATTTCAAGATAGAGAAAAGACGTTGGTTTTCTTCGTCGATGAAGTGTCCGATTTTCTCCAGCATGAGCACGTTATCGCTTTTTTCCTTGGGTTGTTGTCCGAGGTCGATAAGGGCTTCAAAGAGTTCTTGGGTATTGGTAATATTATAATTTCCGGCCAGCATTAGGTTGCGGGCCATCCAGTTATTTTGACGTAGGAAAGGGTGGATGTTTTCTATAGAATTACCGCCATAGGTACCGTAGCGCAGGTGTCCGAGTAACAGTTCGCCGGCGTAGGGGTAATGTTTTTTTAGGTAATCTAAATCTTCGCGGTGTTCTTCGGGAATTTGATCTAGGGCTTTAAAAACTTCCTCAAAGATATCTCCGAGAGCGGTTTTTGAGGCACTTCTTTGTCGGGCCAAATAGCGATCGCCATATTGGGGTTGGAGTTTAACGACGCCGATACCGGCTCCGTCTTGTCCTCGATTTAACTGCTTGGTCATCATGAACTGCAGCTTGTGCAGTCCGTACCAATAGGAGCCGTATTTTTCCTTAAAATAGGATAGGGGTTTACGGAGTCTGATGAAAGCGACTCCACATTCGTGCTTTATTGCGTCACTCATTCGGTGATACAAAAATAGAAATTAGAAAACGGAAAAGCGTTACTGAAAGTGAATTTTACTAAATTACCTACATTTGCTATGTAATTAAGTTAGCACCTATGTCTGTAAACATGCCCTTTAACCTGCAAAAATGGATTGATGAGAATCGCCATTTATTAAAACCGCCGGTAGCGAACAAAAATTTATATCCGGAAGGAACGGATTATATCGTAATGATAGTTGGTGGACCGAATTCGCGGAAAGATTTCCATTATAATGAAACCGAGGAGTTGTTTTATCAGTTGGAGGGAAATATCACGGTGAATATTCAGGAGAACGGCGAGAAAAAAGCCATTCATTTGGGTCCGGGGGATATGTTTTTATTACCTCCCAAGGTACCGCATTCTCCAGGAAGAACGGAAGGAAGCATAGGGTTGGTAATTGAACGGGTTCGCGAGGGCAAGGGTTTTACCGATGGCTTATTATGGTTTTGTGAAAATTGCAATCACAAATTGCACGAGGCGTATTTTGAGTTGAAGGATATAGAAACGGATTTCATTTCGCACTTTAATGAATTCTATGGTTCTGAAGCACATAGAACGTGTGAGAAGTGTGGAACGGTAATGCAAAAGCCTTAAAACAGTAGGATGTACGAATTTCACGGAGATAAGAAGCGGTATTTTGATATGACGTACCGCGTTACAAAGGAGCATATCATCCCGTTTTTGGAGCAAACGATGGAGATAAAACCGTCGATGCGTGTTTTAGAGATTGGTTGTGGGGAAGCGGGGGTTCTGAAGGCCTTTTTGGAGCGGGATTGTCATTGCACGGGTATAGAATTAGAGGAAAGTCGAATTGAATTGGCCAAAGGGTTTTTGGCGGAGGAAATGGCAGCGGGGAAGGTGCAATTTTTGAATAAGAATATTTACGATGTAAATCCGGAGGTGGATTTAGACGGGCTGTACGATTTGATAATTTTGAAGGATGTAATAGAGCATATTCCTGATCAAGCGCGTTTTATGCCCGAGTTGTTGCGCTTTTTGCAAAAAGGCGGGACGGTATTTTTTGCATTTCCTCCATGGATGATGCCATATGGCGGACATCAGCAGGTTTTACCGGGCAAGTTAGCATCGAAATTGCCGTTTACACATTTGTTGCCAGGGGCTTTATATCCGATGTTGTTAAAGGCATTGGGAACGCCAAAGAGCGGTGTTGCCACGATGGAGGAGATCCGCAGTACGGGTATTAGCATAGAGCGTTTCGAGCGGATTTCTCGAAAGTCTGGTTTTGAGATCGATAACAAGCAATTTTATTTGTTTAATCCTATATACGAACACAAGTTTGGGTTGAAGCCAAGGAGGCAGTGGGCTTGGGTGTCGAGGGTGCCTTTTTTGAGAAATTTCGTAACGATGGGGGTTTATTACTCACTTTGTTCGCGGGATACTCGGCTGGCGCCTCGTATGTGACTCGCTGCGCTCGCGGGATACTCGGCTGGCGCCTCGTTGTGACTCGCTGCGCACGTTTTCTTGCTTTACTCTTTCGTTGGGACTCAGTGCGCTCGTTTTTTTACTCACTTTGTTCGTTTTGTGACTCACTTTGTTCGTTTTGTGACTCACTTCGTTCGTTTTGTGACTCACTTCGTTCGTTTTGTGACTCACTTTGTTCGTTTTGTGACTCGCTGCGCTCGTTTTACTCACTTTGTTCGTAGGGGCTCGCTGCACTCGCGGGGGTATGAGCGTTATTTTGATAGGGTTTTATGGAAATAATGGGATAATCCCTTAAATTTGTATAATTCACATGTGTATGAAGTCATTTTCTAAGTCCATATTGATTGTTTTGATGGGGGTTGCGGGTTCTTTGGGAGCGCAGCGCAAAAGTCAACCGATTGAAGTCGGAATAACCCTTGGCGGCGCCAATTATTTAGGGGAACTTTCGCCTTCGGTGGCCTTGAACGAAACCAAACCAATGGGAGGTATTATCTGTAGATTTAACTACAGCGATTTTATCACCTTGCGCGGAAACGCCTTGTTTGGTCAGATCTCAGGAAGTGATAAGAATTACAGCGATGTTGCGGAACGTTATAAGCGCAATTTGAGTTTCAAAAGCGATATCATTGAGATTGGTGGAACCATTGAATATAACCTATTTGGATATTCTGAAACCCAGCGTTTCAATCCGGCAAGTCCTTACATTTTTGGTGGGGTTGCTATGTTCAAATTCAATCCATTAGGTTATTTCGAGTACATGCCTGATGTGCACACACAGGCGGAGTATGGCGATTTGGCGAAGTATGACGGTCAATGGGTAGAGTTACAGCCTTTAAGCACGGAAGCGCAAGAAACTACGAAGTTCAATGAGCGCCGTAGGTATGCGTTGACACAAATTAGTATTCCTATCGGAATTGGATATAAACAACAGTTTGATGATGTATGGGCTTGGGGCGTTGAGTTGGGCGTTCGTAAAACCTTCACAGACTATTTAGACGATATCAGCACCACCTATGTAGATCCACAAATTACGCGCGGTAGCAACGGCGGATTGGCGGCGGCAATGGCCGATCGCACTCCCGAATTGAAACGCACCGATTTGGTGAACGATTACGGGAGCGAAGAGCGCTTGGGTGCGGCTCGTGGAGACGAAACAACTAAGGATTGGTACTTATTTTTGAACTTTACTTTGACTCGAAAAATTACGGGTGGAAAAACAACCTGTTTCCAATTTTAAGCGAAACATACAATCTGTCTTGAGCGCTGCGCTTCTGTGTATAACATTTACATGGACAGGTACTGTATGGTCGCAAAAGTACTTCTCCGGTAGGAATGAGTACGGCGTTGTATTGGGCGCGAGCAATTACTATGGCGATTTATCGCAAGGTCAGAATGTAGACCATTTTCATCCTTCTGTGGGCGTGTACCAGCGGTACAATCTCAGCGATTATTTTGCATGGAGGAATCAGTTTTCGTATTTATACGTTTCCGGTACTACGGAAGGAAACGAAAATTATGAAATTCAGGATTTGAATTTTCAATCGGCGGTGTATGAATTTTCTAGTTTGTTGAGTTTTGATTTCCACCGCTTTGGTACGAACATCAATAATCGCAAAAGTACGCCTTATGCCTTATTGGGTTTGGGATTGTTTCGTTTTGAACCGCGCAGATTAGATGCAGAGGAGGTGAGTTTGCATGCCGCCAATACCGGCATGCGCAAAACCAATTACAGCCGTATCCAGATGTCGATTCCTATGGGTTTAGGATATAAATATAAGATTTCGCAGCGCAGAAATCGAGGGGCATGGATTGTAGGGGTAGAGGCCGTATGGCGCAAGACCTTTACCGATGTTTTAGATGATGTTACGGGAACCTATCCCGATTTCCGGGCTATTTCCGATGCGCAAGGAGAAGGATCCGCACAATATTCACAACCACAGGTATTAAAGGGGTTGAATCCGTTTCCAAAAGGGACTTTTAGAGGCGATGAACACCTCAAAGATTGGTATTATTTCGTCGGATTTAACCTATCTTACCGAATAACTCCCTTAATTTGCAGATAATTTCAATGGCTTCAGACGCTTCAGCTTCATATCCGAGTATCAATCCCGACCGTATTCCGCGCCATGTGGCCATAATTATGGATGGTAACGGTCGTTGGGCTAAGCAGCAAGGCCATATGCGTATTTTTGGACATAAACACGGGGTGAATGCCGTGCGTAATACGCTTGAGTTTGCTGCGGAAATAGGCATTGAGTTTGTCACGTTGTATGCGTTTTCAACCGAAAATTGGAACCGTCCGGAGCGTGAAATCAATGCATTGATGCAGCTATTGGTAGATACTATAGAGAAGGAACTTCCCAATTTAATGAAGAATAATATCCGATTGAAAACGATTGGTAATATTCATCAACTGCCGGCACGTTGCGTGCGTCAGTTAAAAGAAACGGAAGAAGCTACTGCGGGAAATACCCGAACTACCTTGATTTTGGCTTTGAGTTACAGCGGTCGTTGGGACATTATTGAAGCGGTGAAGAAAATTGCACTTAGCGCTAAGAACGGGGATATTGAAATAGAGGATATAAACGAAGATACGTTGAATAAGGCTTTACATACCGCGGAATATCCGAATCCGGATTTGCTCATTCGCACCAGTGGAGAAATGCGAATCAGTAATTTTTTACTGTGGGAAATCGCCTATTCTGAGATTCATTTTACTTCGGTATTGTGGCCCGATTTTAGAAAGGAACATTTTTTAGAAGCGGTCGTGGATTATCAAAATCGCGAACGTCGTTTTGGGAAGACCTCCGAACAGCTTAGTAATAATGGGAAGGGAGTTAACTCCTTATGAGAATGGGTTTAAAATTTATAATTGCAACATTTAGTTTGTTTTTCTACACTTTGAGTGTAGGTGCGCAAACTTTGGAGGTATATGACAACGCCCGTGGCATTCCGTATAATTTTATTGAGCCGAATACGTATAAGATTAAGAATATCGATGTTCGTGAGGTGAATGGGAAAGCGGTGCAGAAGGCATTGGTGGTGTTGTATTCGGGACTGTCAATCGGTCAGGAAATTAAAGTACCTGGCAGTGAAATACCCGAAGCCATTAAGAATATCTGGAAGCGTGATTATTTCTCAGATGTTCAGGTATTTTTTCTTCCCTCGGGAAACAGCAACGAAATAGTGGTTCAATTTGTAGTTAAGGAGCAGCCTCGCTTGAACGGGTATCGCTTCTTGAACGTGACCAATTCGCAGGCAAAAACCTTGAAAGAAGAGACCGACTTGCGCAAGGGTATGTATATCACACCGAATTTAGTGAACCGCAGCGTACAGAAAATCAAGGCGTATTATTTGGATAAGGGGTATTACAATATTCAAGTTACGGTAAAGCGACCACAGGCAAAGAACAAAGACGGACAGCCGATGCTGGGTTACGAAAACTTTGACTTTTACATAGAAAAAGGTCCCAAAGTAAAGGTACACGACTTTGTTTTCACGGGGAATTCGACGTTAACCGATGCCGAATTGCGTGGGGCGATTAAAGACATTAAAAGGCGTTACAAAAAGTGGAATATCACCAAATCGTCGAAGTTTACGGAAGAAAAGTTTGCCGAAGCCAAGCAACAGTTGATTAAATTGTATCAAAGCAAGGGTTACCGCGACGTACGCATCCTCCAAGACAGTATATCCATGTTTGGGGAAGATCGTATTTTGGTGCATGTAAATCTTTTTGAAGGAAATAAATACCACTACCGGAGCATCACTTGGAAGGGAAATACCAAGTATTCTACGACTTTGTTGGATACGCTTTTGGGAATTCGTGCGGGTGACGTGTTTAATGCGTCGTTATTAGACGAGCGTTTGCGTAGTAATTTGGGTGGTTTTGACGTACAGACCTTATATATGGATGCGGGATACTTGTTTTTCAACATGTACGAGGTGGAAGTAGGGGTTCAGAACGAC
Organism: Bacteroidia bacterium; assembly: GCA_965659745.1. Taxonomy (GTDB): domain Bacteria; phylum Bacteroidota; class Bacteroidia; order NS11-12g; family UBA955; genus VMCP01. Next base: position 1,821 of record CBFHXF010000048.1, on the reverse strand, counting down.
AGTATAGATTTAGAGATCCGCATAAATGAAGGTCCAGAAGCGACTATCGGTCGGGTTTCATGGACGGGTAATACCAAAACATCGGATCGGGTAATTTTAAGAGAAATACGAACTAAGCCGGGTAATACTTTTTCAAAGAGCGATATACAGCGAACGATGCGCGATTTAGCGGCTGTAGGTTTGTTCGATCCGGAGCAATTGGGAGTAGATCCACGTCCGAATCCTGCCGATGGTACGGTAGATATTGTATATAAATTGGTAGAGAAGCCTTCTGATCAGATTGAATTATCTGGGGGTTGGGGTGGAAACGGTTTCAGTCGCACGCCCATGTTGATTGGAACGGCGGGTATCGTTTTGAATAATTTCTCTTCCAGGAAGTTGTTTAATACCAAGTTGTGGAATCCGGTTCCCTCGGGAGACGGACAGAAATTATCATTACGGGCACAGAGTAATGGTATGAATTACCAAGGGTATACGTTTTCATTTACGGAACCTTGGTTGGGGGGATATAAGCCTACGTCGTTATCGGTGAGTGTGTTCCGTACGATTAACAGTTTCGATTTCCGTCAGAACGACGATCCATTGAAGCAGAAGTTTATGAATACGGGTATTACCTTAGGTATAGGTAAGCGTTTACAATGGCCGGATGACTTCTTTAATATAAGATATCAGATCAGCTTTCAGCAGTATCGAATGCAGAATATGGATGGCGGATTTTATGGTTTTCCTACAGGATTTCAGGGAGTTTCGTATAATCCATCGGCGAGTATTGAGTTAACGCGTTCTTCTGTTGCAGATCCGATTTATCCGATGTCGGGTAGTAAATTTACAGCTTCAATACAGGGAACTCCTCCGATTAGCTTGTTGGATGGTAAGGATTATACGAATATGGCATTGACGGAGAAATACCGTTGGGCGGAATTCTACAAGTTCAAATTGGACGCAGAATGGTATACCCCGATTTATAAGAAATTGGTGTTGACCGCAAAAACGCGTTTTGGTTTCTTGGGATATTATAATGAAGCCGTAGGTCCCACGTTCTTCGAACGTTTCCAAGTGGGTGGTGCGGGTATTTTTGGTTTCAATATAGCGGCCACAGAGATTATTTCTCAGCGTGGGTACGACAATTATACAATTTCGCAGACGGCAATGGGCGGTTCTGCGGGTGCACCTATTTATAATAAGTTTACCTTGGAATTGCGTCAGGCGATTACTACCGGGCAGACGGCTACGGTGTATGCATTGGGTTTCTTTGAAGCGGGTGATGCTTGGTCGGATATGTCGAAGTACAATCCTTTCCAAATGAAGCGTGCCGCCGGTGTGGGTGTTCGTTTGTTCATGCCGATGTTTGGATTGATCGGTTTGGATTATGCTTGGGGCTTTGATTACAAGGATGTGCCAAGGAGTGGTCAAATGGGGCAGATACACTTCTTTATAGGACAGCAGTTTTAGATACTCACTTTGTTCGCGGGGGACTCGGCTTGCGCCTCGCGGGATACTCCCTTCGGTCGCGGGATACTCGGCTGGCGCCTCGTTGGGACTCGCTGCGCTCGTATTTTTTACTCACGTTGTTCGTGTGTGACTCGCTGCGCTCGTTTTTTACTCACTTTGTTCGTTTTGGGACTCGCTGCGCTCATTTTTTTTACTCACGTTGTTCGTGTGTGACTCGCTGCGCTCGTTTTCTTGCTTTACTCTTTCGTTGGGACTCAGTGCGCTCGTTTTTTTACTCACTTTGTTCGTTTTTTTACTCGCTGCGCTCGTTTTACTCACTTTGTTCGTAGGGGCTTGTTGCGCTCGCGGGGGTATGAGCGTTATTTTGAT
>CBFHXF010000047.1:264-14612 GCA_965659745.1 Bacteroidia bacterium | reverse complement strand
ATCTTTAGAACTAGCCCCACACTCTTATGAGCTTTCCCTTCCTTGTCCAGAAAGTCCGGACTCTTTATTGTGGGAGTTCCAATTGGAACTCAATATCAACACTTCTACAAACAACCGGTTTTGTTTCGGTTTTCAGCAAACCGACAGCAGTGAATGTTTATTTCAAATTGGCAATTCCAAAGACCAATTGCAATTTATAAGCAGCACGATCGACACTCTTTTAGGTCCCGAACAAGCCTTTAACCGCAACAAAACCCAACTTTGGGTACAGCTCAAAAAATATCACGAAACGTTACAATTAAACCTGTATTCCTGGCCTCCACAAGCTGCCGAATCATATCAAATTATCCTTCCTCAGATAAAAATAACCGACTTTTTTTGGAGGATATTCCAAAATGGAAAAACAGCCATAGAAAGCCATCGTATTTCACAATTAAAACTTCTACCCTATCCCCTAAATATCCCACCGTTTGAAATTAAACAAATACAAATAATTCGCAATGGCCTTTTAGAAATAAAAACGAGCCATCCTATAGAATTAGAGAATGTACCCCAAATAAAAATCGCTCACAAAAGCGCATTGAAAATAAATTACGGCATCAATTACCATTCGCTACAAGTAGAATACAATCCGATTGATTCCGATTCTTTAAATATTAACATTACCCAACTCTTATCCGTTTACCAGCAACATATCGATACCCAATTTTTGATAAAAACACATTTTCCCAAGAATGCACAATATGGCGATTTGCGATTTTCTGAGGTCATGTACGACGCCGTTCCAAGTTATGGCTCCTTACCCGAAACAGAGTATATAGAACTGCACAACCGAAAATCAAAATGGCTCGATTTATCGGATTTAATTCTGGAAGTCAATCAAAAATCATATCCGCTGCGCGACTTTCTTCATGATTCCAATTCCTTTATGATCCTTTCGCCGTCATGCAAGGAATTTCCCAATATATTATGTTCAGATATTCCTTTTAATCTATTAAATAATGAAAATACCTTATGCTTAAAAAATACGGCAGGCCGCCTACTCGATTCCGTTTCGCTACACAACAAACTACAAGACCCATTATTCTATGGCGGCGGCGTATCACTAGAGGCACCACTTAATGGCGCTCCACTCGCTAATTCATACGAATGGTATAGCCATAAAAACCAATCCGGGAGTCCCGGCAAGCCCCCCCAAATGGCGCCTCGGGCGATTCCAAAAACTTCATTACCTCAAGTCACCGCCCTTTATCAAGCGCCCTATATCTACTTTGAATTCGCCGAAACTCCACAGCCCGAACAATGGATATATGTGTACGGTAAGGATAAAACGGATTCATTCTATTACAAACATGCCCCTTACGTGAAGGTAAAAGTCGACGCTAAAAATGATTCTTGTATCCTATCGTTTATCAATCGCTTCGAAGTAAAAATCAATCTTAAAATCCCCTTATACGAGTTAAATTATACCCCCTTAGAAATTACCGAAATCCATTTTGAAGCAGATCATAATGCCGACTTTATTGAAATCTACAATCCCGGCAAATTTGCACTCTCTCTTGCCGATATTGACCTTTTAATTTTTGATGCAAGCGATAAAATCAAACATATCATACCGTGTTTTTCAGCAGCTAAAAATTGGATACTGCCCGGGGAATTCCTAGCCTTCTGCGACAATCCTAATTATTGGATAAATCAGATCGATTCTTGTATTCCCACAAACATTTTACGACTATCTATGTTTCCTAACCTAAGCACGGAAGGCGGCTATATAGAAATTGTACATCATTTGTACGGTCGCCTAGACAAAGCCCCATTCCACCGAGACATGCACACCCAAATAAATGCTTTGTACAAATCTTTAGAAAAGCGAACCCCAGGCTTGCCATCTGCATACCTACAAAATTGGAGGTCATGCGTCAATATCAACGCAATAGCAAGTCCTAGCATCGGTAAAACTCCCGCACCTAGCGCTGTTACAGCACCAATGATTCAATTACAGAAACGCCGTTGGTTTTTAAATAGCCCAGAAAATCAGCTCCTCCTGTATTTCAATTTCCCCAGCGATGGCTATTATTTATACATTTCCCTTTTTGATTCTTGGGGAAATCCACTCGGAATGATCATTAATGGACTTCAAATGCCTATTTCAGGCACCTACCCTTTACTACTCGAAGATTTCCCCAGCATTATTAAATCCGGAAATTATGTACTTAAATTTGAAGCCTACCATTTAGAAGCGCAGCATAAACTGCGACAAATAGAAAGGATAAGTTTTTTACATGAATAAGATACTTCAAACTGCCCAACTGAGAGACGAACTTAGAGCCCATTATACAAACGATCAGATTCACGGTATTTTGCAGCATTTGACCGATTACGAAGGCGAATTTGATAAACAAACCCTCTTGAATCGTTTGTTAAAATACGAACCCATACAATACATCACGGGAAAAGCCTATTTCCATCGTTATTCCTTTAAAGTAACTTCAGACACCTTAATTCCCAGACCCGAAACCGAGGAACTCTGCGAACGCATTCTATCGGAACACCCGAATACCCCGAAACACATCGTAGATTTTGGAACGGGAACCGGCTGTATTCCTATTACTCTATTAAAAGAAAGGCCTAATTGGACAGGTACTGGGATTGACATCTCTGAGAAGGCCTTAGAAGTAGCCCGGAGCAATGCCCAAACTTTAGAGGTAAACGACCGTATTGTTTTCCAACTCGGCGATATTCTAAAGCTAAATATTCTTCCAAGGGCCGATATATGGATATCCAATCCCCCTTATATTTCCGATCAAGAAAAATCTTCGCTTTCAGAACAAGTGCACAATCACGAACCGCACACCGCATTATTTGCAGGAGAAGACCCGCTAATTTTTTACAAAAAAATGGCTTTTCTTTTTTCTCAACAACACGAAGTTGGTGAATTTTGGTTTGAAATTAATCAGTATCTCTGGAGAGAAACTATAGATGTCTTTACTTCCCTAAATCTGGTAGCAAAAAAAATCGAGGATTTCTCTGGAAACCCTCGATTCTTGAAAGTACTAAAATCTATATAAATATTACGCTAAGGTAATAAGAGTACCCTTTTTCTTAAGGTCACCTTTGTTGTACATAAGGGTAAGGGTGGTATAAACCCCCTGAGAGAAACGCTTTTTATCGTTTTCTCCGCTAGTCAAAAATAAGGCATCTATAATTTCACGTGATGTTAAGGGCTTTTTGTATTCCTTAACGTAACTGAGAATGATATCACGTTTCGTTAACTCGCCCGCTTTCTTACGACCGCCACCCTTGCGACCGGTTGAGCCTACTGGTCTGCCGCGCTTTACTGAAGAATTCAAAGCAGGTCTTCCTACCTTGCCTCTTCTTGTACCCGCAGTGGTAAGCTTCTTACGATATTCTTTAGCTCTGTTTTTCCATAAATTTATGGACATTTCCAACTTTGCCTTCTGCTTCTCTAACTCTCTGGCATGTCGTTGTTCTAACTTTTCTAATTCACGAGCCGCTAAATCTTCCGCTTTCTGTAAGGAATTTAACATCCCGCCAAGCTCACGCTCTAAATCATTAAAGATAGTGCTTGAATTCCCTGATCCTTTAAGCGTTGCGCGCTTGTTCTTGTTCTTCGAACCTGGTTTTCTTCCTCTCTTTTTAGGTTGTGCTTTTTGTTCCATTTTTACAAAGTTGTTTTTAAGTTTTGGTTAAGATCTCAGCACAAAAAAAGTTATTTAATTTTAATCATACAAACTTTACTATAAATTTATTTAAAATTCCGATAAAAATTTACTTTTTAAGGTCATATCACTTAAAATTCTATCACGATAAATTTAATCCTTACAAAAGATGCTAAAAATATAGCCGTAATTTGCAACATGAATTTCGACAATTATGAGGGTCCAAATGACCTGTCGCAATTGAAATATAGCGACTTACCTCATTTTTGTAAGGACCTTAGGGAATTTCTGATTACGGAAATACTACAACAAGGCGGACATTTCGCCGCGAATCTAGGTGTAGTAGAACTTTGCGTTTCTTTAATGGTGAAATTTCCAGTAGAAAAACATCCTTTTATCTGGGATGTAGGACATCAAAGCTACCCCTTTAAAATCCTCACCCACCGCAAAAACGAAATCAAAAATATCCGTTCCTTCGAAGGCATTTCAGGTTTCCCCAAAATTAGCGAAAGTCCTTTTGACTCTTTTGGAACCGGACATTCAAGTACGGCCATATCCGCCGCAATGGGAATGGCTTGGGCCAAAAAATCCCAATCTCCAAATGAATCTCAAACCGTAATTTGTATCGTGGGCGATGGCGCCCTCACCGGCGGCATGAGCTTCGAAGCGCTCAATAACATCAAGAGTAGCCAATTAGACATTCTCATCGTTTACAACGACAATGGAATGGGAATCGACCCCAATGCTGGAGCCATCCACCAAGCCAATCCCGCTGAAGTAAAAGCCTGGTTCGAGTTCTTTGGATTGCAGTATTCTGGGCCCGTTGATGGACATAATACCCATGACTTAATCGAGGCCATCGATTCCATCAAATTGTATCCAGGACCCAAACTATTGCACGTTAAAACCATCAAAGGCAAAGGCTATGCCCCTGCGGAATTAGAACAAACCAAGTGGCATAGCGCCCCAAAATACGTAAAAGTACAGCCCCAAAATACCGCAACCCGATCTTGGCACGAAGCATTTGGTGATATTGTCCATGATTTAGCCTCTACCCATTCTGACATTATGGGTATTACACCGGCAATGCCCAGCTCTAGTGGACTTTCAAAATGCATCAAAGATTTTCCAGATCGCTTTATCGACGTAACCATAGCCGAACAACATGCCATGACTTTCGCGGCAGGTATCGCACAAGCTGGAAAAAGACCTATTATAGCCATTTACAGCACCTTTCTGCAACGCGCCTATGATCAACTCATACACGATGTGGCCCTTCAAAATTTGCCTGTCATCATAAGTATCGATCGCGCAGGCCTTGTTGGCGAGGACGGCCCTACCCATCACGGCGCTTTCGATTTAGCCTTTTTACTGCCCATCCCGAACCTCCAAATCTACGCGCCCGCAAACGAAATCGAATTAAAAACAACGCTAGAAACAGCACTAGCTCTTAAGAAACCCGTTTGTATTCGCTATCCCAAAGGCCCCATCCCAGCATTGCCCAAAATCATTTCAGGTCCTTTCACGTGGCTCATTCAAAATGCCAATAACCCGATTTTATGCATTACGACCGGTAAAACCACCGAACTCTTGGGGGAAATCAAAGAACACCTCGAACCACTCCATATAAACTGGCTGCATTTATGCCAAATTAAGCCGATTCCCGATTTTGGAAACCTCGCCCAATATCTAAAAATCATCACCATCGAAGACGGTGCCGTAATTGGGGGAATGGGACAATACCTCGAACAAAATATCAAAAATCAAGCCCAATGGGTACACCTAGGAATTCAAGACGACTTTATACCTCACGGCAATAATAAAATTCTATTTGAATTAGCCGGATACGGTCCAGAAGCACTCTTGAAAACCCTAACTGCCATTCACCAAGATCTTTAATTAAACCCTATCACTAACCTGCCTCATCCAATTTCGAAGCAAATGCTTACCCTCCGGAGTCAATACACTTTCGGGATGAAACTGAATCCCCCAAAACGGTTTGTGGGAATGCCTAAATGCCATTATTTGTCCGCATTCATCCCGCATTAAAATTTTCAAATTCTCAATTTTCTCTTGTGATTCAGCTACCACCAACGAATGGTAACGACCCACTTGCATGGGACTCAAAATTCCCTCAAAAATATCTTCAGAGCCATGGGCTAATAACGACGATTTTCCATGCATAGGAAATTGCGCTTTTTGAAGCGTTAAACCCATAAGTTCGCCCAAGGCTTGATGTCCCAAACACACGCCCAAAACAGGCACCTGCCTTTGCATACAGGCCGCTAGATACGTCAATAACGGACCCGCTTCAGAGGGGGAATTTGGTCCTGGACCTACCACCAACGCATCGGCTTGAAATTCTTCAAATTCGTGTAAAAGAGCGCTTTCTTGATCAATCACAACCACTTCAGCCCCAATTTCACGCAAATAATGCACCAAATTGAAGGTAAAACTATCATAATTATCAAAAAAAACGAGTTTCATAAAGCAAACTTTTTAGAGATTCCCGCTTGGAATTCCTTCAAATAAAACGGTTCAAAATAGGCTACAGATTCATATTGTTGGTCCTGCCATTTTGTATAGGCTAAAAACGCCAGTTGCTCTGCAAAAGGACCTAAAACCTGTGTCATTTCCCCTAAATGAAGTATCCGAACCGCTTTTTCATTGGCATTGCCAATAAAAACATCTTCTTCAGGATGTATTTCCCAAGTTTCATTGATAATCTCAGCCTCAATTTTACTCTTATTTCCATCCCTGAAAATACGCTGTACATAAACTTCATCGCGCCGCGCATCTATCATCGCTATCGCCTTATTTCTTTGGGGAAATTCCTTTAACGCCCAAATTCCCATGGCTTCCAAACCATTAACGGAAATCAAAGGCACCTGCAATCCAAAACACAACCCCTTTGCCAAACTCGTTCCTATACGGAGTCCGGTATAACTCCCAGGTCCTTCATTCAATGCCACCGCTTCTATTTTTTCATTTTGTTCTTTAATAAACGCGCTTGCCTGCTCCACCAATAATGGCAATTTCTCGGCATGCGACTTATCGCTATCGTTACGACGTTCAAAAACAACCGCACCCGATCGATCGACCACACAAACCGACGGATAATCGGCTGAAGATTCTATTACCAATAGCATTACCGCAAAGGTAGTACAGATTATCGTAGCAATTTTAGCCCCTTGAAATACCATACGATGCCTTCTTTGACCGGTTTAATGTTTATCTTTGTAGGGAAGAAAAGATTATGAAAGACGTATTTATTGTTGGTGCCAAACGCACTCCACTGGGAAGTTTTAACGGAGCTTTATCTTCCGTGCCCGCCACACAATTAGGCGCAGTTGCCATTAAAGCCGCCCTAGAACAAGCCGGCGTAAGTCCCGAACTCGTTCAAGAAGTAATAATGGGAAATGTATTGCAAGCTGGAGTAGGACAAGCTCCCGCTCGTCAAGCATCAAAGTTTGCAGGTATCCCTGATAGCGTACCCGCTACCACTGTAAATAAAGTATGTGCAAGCGGCATGAAAGCCATTGCGTTAGGCATGCAAAGCATCCAACTAGGTTACGCCGATATCGTAGTTGCCGGTGGTATGGAAAATATGAGCTTAACCCCTCATTACCTTCCCAATAGCCGCAGCGGATATCGATATGGAAACTTTCAAGCCATAGACGGTATTGTACACGACGGACTTACCGATGTATATTCTAACGGTTTAATGGGAATATGCGCGGAAACCTGCGCAAGCGAACACGAATTCAGCCGTGAAGATCAAGATAATTTTGCGATCGAAAGTTACCAGCGCTCTGCCAATGCGTGGTCTAACGGAAATTTCAACAATGAAATTGCGCCTGTTACCATCAGCACCAGAAAAGGCGACATCGTGGTATCCGAAGATGAAGAATATAAAAACGTCAAATTCGATAAAATTCCAGAACTAAGGCCTGTCTTCAAAAAAGACGGTTCCGTTACCGCTGCCAATGCCTCAACCATCAACGACGGTGCTGCTGCTGTGATTTTGGTTAGCGGTGAAAAATTAAAAGAACTCGGACTTACCCCGCTTGCAAAAATTACCGGAGTAGCCGACGCGGAACAAGCCCCCGAATGGTTCACCACTTCTCCCGCACTTGCCTTGCCAATCGCAGCGCAAAGAGCCGGCGTTAACGTGAAAGATTTAGACGCCGTAGAACTCAACGAAGCCTTCGCCGTAGTAGGTCTTGCCAATATAAAATTATTAGATCTAGATCCAGCCAAAGTAAACGTAAATGGAGGAGCCGTTTCATTAGGACACCCATTAGGCGCTTCTGGAGCCCGTATCATCGTTACCCTTATCAATGTTTTAAAACAACAAAACGGCAAAGTGGGTGGCGCAGGTATTTGCAACGGCGGTGGTGGTGCCTCTGCGATGATTATTGAAAATTGTTAAAACATTCAGACTATTTCTGGCGTTTTATAATTGTGCGTTTCCTGAAACACATTAAAAATCCAATTATATCCCCGTTCGGGTTGCCCATAAATAAGCAACCCGAACTACTTTATTCTTTATTCAAAAAAGGCGCTTTGTCCTTAATCATCCTTGCTTTTGCAAGTCCAAAGTCAATTCTCGCTCAAGAACAAATCTCTCCCCTTGAATGCGAAGAAACCATTCTCGAAGTAAACGACATCCCCCTGCGTCAAGACACAACCGATGCCGCTAAAATAAACACCGCACAATTCATTCAACAAACCCTACTCGAAGCCCTGCAAAATCCCGAATCTTGGGATTATCCCTTCGAAAAACTCAAATACTCTACCATCCCCATTGCCGCACATCCAAAAGCCGATGTGCGCATTTTCTCCTTCAATGTCATTCTCACCAATGGCGTCTTTCATCAGTATGCCGTAATCCAACGGAAAAAGAAGAAAAGCCTCCTCACTTACGCCCTAATCGATACCGCACAAAAACTTCCAGAAAGATACCAAGAGTCTGGATTAGGCACAGACCAATGGATCGGGTGTATTTACTACCAATTACAGCCCTTTAAATTCGGAAAAACACAAACCTATATGCTTTTTGGATTCGACGGACATAACAAAGATTCCAATCGCTCCATACTAGACGTGCTCTATTTCGAAGACGACGAGCCCCTCTTCGGTTACGAATTATTCAGAAGCAGCGAAGAGGATCCTACACCAGAACCGCGTGAAATTTTCGAATACCATAAGTCGGCAAAACTCACCCTGCGCTATCAAGAGGAAGGTCAACATATCGTAATGGAAGACCTCGTACCCTCGAGTCCCCAATTTAAAGGAAATCCCTTTTATTATATCCCCTCAGGCGATTATCATGCCTATTTTCAAGAAGGCAAAACGTGGGTAAAAAAGGTACTCACCGATGATTTGCCCTTTGCCCCCAGAATCCCTATTGATGTCGACGAAATCAAGAAAGATATTCCTCGATAACCGACATTTTCAGTGCCGTTTCATCCCACTCGCGATTCGGATCGCTGTCTTTATTGATTCCACAACCGGCAATCAACCGCATCATTCCATCACCAATCTCTGCACAGCGTAAATTCACATTCGTAATGAGTCCATCACCCGAGTATATCCCCATAAAACCGGCATACAAATCGCGTGAAAACAGCTCCAAATCATTGATATAATCCAAAGCCTTTTCTTTAGGACTTCCACAAACGGCCGGGGTAGGCGAGAGTTTCTTGATCAAATCGGGCAAAGCATCCAATGCCCAAGCCTTGCGATACACACTCTTCAAATGCCGCATTTTACCCTGCCGCAACTCCTGTACATCCACCGCATCCGACTCAGACCAGTGCAAACATTCTTTTATAAATTGGGAAGTAACTTCCTGCTCGGCACTCTCCTTCGCGCTCCATTCTTCCGAATCGCTAAATAAAGTCCCTGCCAAACTCATTATAGAAGCCATGCCTTCCTTATAATTCACCAATGTTTCGGGGGAAGCTCCCATCCAGGTGCCCCAATTTTTCGAAGAACAAACATAAACGAACGCCTGCGGATGCGCCTTACACAAAGAATAAAACAAAGTGCCCAACTCGGTTAAATCGGTATCGGTTTTGATGAATTTTTCTCGTGCCAATACCACCTTCTCTAAATCGCGTGCATGAATAGCCGCTTTTGCCTTGAGCACCGACGATTCGAAATGACCGAAAGTAGTATCCGCCGTTCCTAAAGAACGCATGTGAATATCCTCAATCCACAAAAAGGCTTCCCCCAAATTAAAAACCCCTTTAAAGTCATCAAATACGAAGATAGATTCACTTGTATTCCATGGACTTAGGAAAAATTGAGGACGAGTACGGGGTTGTGAAAGTGAATCGATGGAAGTGGCGGGCAGGGTTTCAGGACCGAAAAAAAGGTGCATCCGATCTAAAGATTCACCGGGTACATGCACCAATGCGAACGAGGGAATTTCCATTACCCGTTCTTATTTATAACCGCCATGGTAATGCTCCCTTTACATACGGCTTTGCCAGCGGCATTAGTAATAAGGACTTCCCAAACCTGGCTTTTTTTGCCAATATGTAAGGCATGAGCAACGGCTTTAACCGTTTCCCCCATGAGGGCGGGTCGGAAATGATGCGCGTTCACTTGCTGTCCAACCGCTACAAATGCCGTTCCGTCTATGACTAAGTTTGCGGCTAAAGAGCCTAATATTTCGATGATGGCCAAGGAAGTACCTCCATTAAGATGACCCAAAGGCTGACAGTTCTTGGTACTTACTTCAAGTTCGGCCGTTAAACTATGGGCATCAATAGCCGTAAAGGAAAGTCCGATGGCCGTATTTAGTGTGTTTTCACACCGTGCGTTAAGCGCTTCGATGCGTATATTTGCGGTATCAAAAAGAGCTTCCATTTATGACGCAAAGTTCAGACTTCAAGGCTAGAAAAACAATTTATCTTACCCGCCATGGCGAAACCGACTACAATAAAAGAATGGTGGTTCAAGGTTCGGGTATCGATAGCGACTTAAATGAAACGGGAAGAGAGCAAGCCAGGCGATTTTACGAGTCCTTTCAGCATGTAAATTTCGATGCCGTATACGTAACCGAGTTAAAGCGCACACACCAAACGGTGGCTCATTTCACCAAAAAATACGGCACTCCCATTATCGTACCTGAGTTCAACGAAATAAATTGGGGTATTCTTGAAGGGCAAGATCCCACACCCGAACGTTACAACCATTTTTTAGAAATTTCGGCCAAATGGAAGCAGGGCGATTACCATGCCGCCGTAGAGGGGGGGGAAAGTCCTAATAATATGTACAAGCGACAACAGTTAGGGCTACAAAAAATCATGAACGATCCACATGAAACCGTATTAATTTGCATGCACGGCAGGGCTATGCGCAGCTTTTTGTGCTTATTAACCGATACCCCTTTGATGAATATGGATCAATTCCCACATGAGAATACAGGGCTATATATTCTAGAACATACCGGGGATTACCTATTTGAGATTAATACCTTTAACCATACCGAACACTTAAAGTAAATCAAACCGTGGAAAACACCATTAATATCACGATTATAGACCGCGAGGGAAATGCACAACAATTTGAGGCCCCCACGGATATGAATATGAATCTCATGGAATTTTGTCGGGCAGTAGAACTTCCGGTAAAAGGCGAGTGCGGCGGCATGGCCATGTGCGCTACCTGTCAAGTATACGTGGAAAGCGCGCATGAATTGCCGCCGCAAAGCGATGCTGAACTCGACATGTTGGATCAAGCGTTTTACGTAGAAAGCAATTCCAGACTTGGCTGTCAAATGCATTTGAATGAACAACTTGAAGGCTTGGTGGTTAGGTTGGCCCCAGAAAATGAATAATTTTCAAAAAGTATTGATTTTATTCTTTTACAAACGTATCTTTGCACTCCCTTTAGAAGAAAATGGCAAATCATAAATCAGCAATAAAGAGAATCCGCGCTAATAACGCAAAGCGTGAATTGAATCGTTACCAGCACAAAACAGCTCGTACCATTATCAAGAACGTGCGCAACGCTAAGCTTAAGTCAGAGGCAGAACCTATGCTTATTCTTGCTTTTACAGCTTTAGATAAATTAGCTAAGAAAAACATCATTCACAAGAACAAAGCAGGCAACTTAAAGTCTAGCTTGCAGAAGCATGTAAATGCTTTGGCATAATATTGATCTTTAGTTTATAATAAATATAAAAAGGCCGTCTTTAATAAAAGACGGCCTTTTCGTTTGGTACCAACAAATGCTAGTGAACTCGTGTTCCTATGCGCTCCCCTTGGGTTAATTTTAACAAATTTCCGGGGGTATTCATATCGAATACAACTATTTCCTTTTTGTTTTCATGACAAAGCGTAAAGGCAGTCATGTCCATAACGTTCAAATTTAAATCAAATACCTGCTTGTAGGTAATTTCCTCAAAACGTTTAGCATCGGGATATTTCTCTGGATCCTTATCATAGATTCCATCTACACGCGTTCCTTTTATCACGATATCTGCTTCGATTTCAACGGCACGCAACGAAGCGGCTGTATCGGTGGTAAAATAGGGATTCCCAGTTCCCGCTCCAAAAATAACCACACGGCCTTTCTCCAAATGTCGCATGGCTCTACGACGAATAAAAGGTTCTGAAATTTGTTCCATTTTTATAGCTGAAAGCAATCGCGTAACCATTCCTTCCTTCTCAAAGGAGCCCTGAATAGCCATGGCATTCATCATTGTAGCCAACATACCCATATAATCGCCTGTAGCGCGATCCACCACGCCGCCTTGAGCACCTTGAACACCACGGAATATATTACCACCTCCTATCACTATAGCCACTTGCACACCGGCATCGACTACCGATTTAACCTCCTGTGCATATTGTTTTAAAACAACGGGATCAATACCGTACTCTTGGGAACCCAAAAGGGCTTCACCACTTAATTTTAATAAAATTCGCTGATATTTCATGGTTGATTTAAGATTATTGACAAAAAAAATCCCCCGAATTTCGGAGGATTTTTTCAAAGTAACTAATTTTTATCCGAGTTGTACTCGTTTGAACTGCTTAACAGTCAATCCAGATTCGATTCCGTTTAACATTGCGGAAACGCTCTTAGATGAATCTTTTACGAAATCTTGATTCAATAGAGTTGATTCTTTGTAGAACTTCTCTAATTTACCAGTAGCAATGCGATCAATCATAGCTTCAGGCTTGCCTTCAGCACGGGCTTGTTCACGGCCAATTTCCATTTCACGCTCAACAATGGTAGTATCTACACCATCTTTGTCAACCGCTACTGGATTCATTGCTGCGATTTGCATAGCCACATCTTTACCCGCTGCAATATTGGCTTCAGAAGGAGCTAAGTTCATTTCTACAAGAACACCCATACGGTTAGAACCGTGGATATAAGCCACTACGTTCTCACCTTCGATCAACTCGTAGTGAACTACGTCGATTTTTTCACCGATTTTAGCTACTTCCTCAAGCAAACGAGATTCTAAAGCAATAGAACCCACCTGTAGCGCTTTCAATGCGTCTACTGTAGCCGGTTTTTCTGCTAATGCCACTTGAGCGATTTCGTTAGCAAAAGCCACAAAACCTTCATTTTTGGCAACAAAATCTGTTTCACAACTCAACAAGATAACAACACCTGTTTTGTTGTCGGCAGAGGTTAAAGCGATAACCGCACCTTCTGTAGCTTCACGATCGGCACGTTTGGCGGCGATTTTCGCACCACGCTTACGCAAAAAGTCAACCGCAGCTTCAAAGTCACCATTGGTTTCTTGAAGGGCTTTTTTACAATCCATCAAACCGGCGCCGGTCATTTGGCGCAGTTTGTTTACTTCTGATGCACTAATTGTAGACATGTAATATTATTCGTTTTCTGCTTGAGCAACTTGAGCTGTTTCTTCTTGTTTAGATTCTTCAGCTGCTTTTTCTTTTTTACGGGCAACAGATCCTTCGATGATAGCGTCAGCTATTTCAGAAACCATCAACTGAACGCTCTTTGAAGCATCGTCGTTTCCTGGAATTGGATACATGATAGAAGTAGGATCTGCGTTGGTATCTACAACACCAAATACAGGAATTCCTAAACGATCTGCCTCAGATACAGCTAGGTGTTCGCGCTTGATATCTACGATGAACAAGGCACCTGGCAACTTGGTCATTTCTTCGATACCGCCCAAAACACGAGCCAACTTTATCTTTTCGCGATCTAACATCAAACGCTCTTTCTTGTTCAAACGATCTGCGGTACCATCAGTCGCCATGCGGTCGATGATTTGCATACGTTTGATACTGCGACGTACTGTTTGGAAGTTGGTTAACATACCACCCAACCAACGCTCCGTAACGAAAGGCATTCCAGCACGCTGAGCCTCTTGTGCTACGATTTCTTTCGCTTGTTTTTTAGTAGCCACGAATAATACACGGCGACCAGATTTAGCGATATTACGAGCAGCCGCTTTTGCGTCTTCTAATTTAGATTCGGTTTTCTTTAAGTCAATGATGTGAATACCATTTTGCTCCATGAAAATGTAAGGAGCCATTCTGGGATTCCATTTGCGGGTTAAATGTCCGAAATGAACACCTGCATCCAGTAAATCTTGTTGAGTATAAGCCATGGATTGATATTAACGTTTTGAGAATTGGAAACGCTTACGCGCTTTCGTTT
>CBFHXF010000047.1:0-254 GCA_965659745.1 Bacteroidia bacterium | reverse complement strand
TTCCTCATTGATATCTACCAATGCTTTTGAAATACCCAAACGAATCGCCTCTGCTTGTCCAGAAATACCCCCACCACGTACGTTCACCATGATATCATAGTTTTGCGCGTTTTCGGTTAAAGACAATGGAGCAACGATCGAATTGCGGTGCCACTCCAAAGGAAAATACTGATCAATTGGTTTCTTATTTACCGTGATTTGTCCTTTACCTTCTTTAAGGTAAACACGAGCTACGGCTGCTTTTCTTCTTCCTG
>CBFHXF010000046.1:8844-15096 GCA_965659745.1 Bacteroidia bacterium | reverse complement strand
AATTGCTGTATTACTTATGAATCGACGTCAATTTCTCCGCTTTAATACTGCTGCCGCTGCTGCGCCTCCAACTGAAGGATTACGCGTAACCCGCAGAACCAATACGGGTATAGACCCTTATACGTCTAGTTGGAATATCGACGATAAATTGCATTTGTTGCGTCGGGCTACCTTTGGGCCTTCACAGGCAGATTTAAAGTCTTTTGATGGCCTGACCTTAGAACAGATGGTAGATAAATTGCTGGATACGTCGGCAGTGAAAATTGATCCGCCTATTAATAATTACGGCAATAATATCAACGATCCTAATGTGGCTTATGGAGAAACATGGGTCAATGCGCCCTTTACGTTAGAACTCGAATTTGCCAGAAAAATGTCGATGAAGGCTTGGATGTGGTCTTTGGCAGCAAATCAAACGCCTACTATTTATGAAAAGATGCTGCTCTTTTGGCACAATCATTTTGCGGTTGAAATGACGGCTGTTCCTATTGCGTCGGCTTATTACTACTATTATAAGGTATTGATGGATTATGGAATGGGCAATTTCAAAACGTTTACCCGTCAAATAACCGTTGATCCGGCCATGCTATATTATTTAAACGGCCGCTTGAATACGAAAAATGCCCCTGATGAAAATTATGCCCGTGAATTACAAGAATTATTTACCCTAGGAAAAGGTCCCGACAGTGCATATACCGAAGACGATGTGAAAGCGGCAGCGCGGGTGCTTACCGGTTTCAATATTAATTTACAAAGCACTCCGGTAACTTCCATTTTTCAGGGGGCGCGACACGACAGTACCGACAAGGTGTTTTCTTCGTTTTACGGAAATGCGGTTATAAAAGGGCGCACCGGTATTAATGCGGGTATGGATGAATTGAACGATTTGTTGGATATGATCTTCCAAAAAGAAGAGGTATCGAAGTTCATATGCCGGCGTTTGTATCGTTTTTTTGTGTATTACAAAATCGACGATAATGCCGAATCTCAAGTGATTACGCCTTTGGCAAAGATTTTCAGGGATAACAACTACGAAATCAAGCCGGTGTTGAAAGCCTTATTTATGAGCGAGCACTTTTTTGATTCTTGGAATCGAGCTTGTGTGATTAAAGATCCCTTGACCCATTCCGCGGGTTTTGTTCGGCAATTTCAAATAGACTTCCCCAAGAAAACAGATTACGAATTGTCTTACAAAGCCTACAGCTTTCATTCGGGTTATACCGCTATCAATCAAATGGATTTGGGAGATCCTCCAAGTGTGGCAGGATGGGAAGCGTGGTATCAGTTACCGCTGTATCACCGCTCTTGGATTACTTCCGATTCTTTACCAAAACGCAACGAATTACAGGATTACCTATTGTGGATAGGACATAAAATTGGCACTTACACCATGAAGGTGGATGTGTGGAAGATGACGAAAGGATTTGCAAAACCCAACGATGCTGATGCATTGATAGAGGATGCTTGTCATTTTTTGCTTCCGATGGTTTTGAGTGCGCAGCAAACGGCTGATTTAAAGGAAATTTTATTGCCCGGAGGTATTCCCGATTACAACTGGACCGACGAATATAATGCCGCGGTTGACACTACTTATCCGAATCACAAAACAGCCTTAGATTCGGTAACACTCAAACTGGCTTATTTATATAAACGCATCATGAACCTTTCTGAATACCAACTTTCCTAACTATCGAGCATGAAAAGAAGATCATTTATTAAAGCGGCGGCGGCCACTACGGTTTTACCTCTAAGTTTGAACGGGATGTCGCTCCGTTCGGTGCAAAACA
Organism: Bacteroidia bacterium; assembly: GCA_965659745.1. GTDB lineage: Bacteria > Bacteroidota > Bacteroidia > NS11-12g > UBA955 > VMCP01. Next base: position 13,309 of record CBFHXF010000046.1, on the reverse strand, counting down.
GCTCCTTATTGGGTGCCCTAGGAAAGCGAAGTGCTAACGGAAAGGTATTGGTTATCATTCAATTGAATGGGGGTAATGACGGTTTGAATATGGTAGTTCCCTTAGACCAATATTCTAATTTGAGCAAAGCCCGTTCGAATGTATTGCTGGCCGATTCGGCGGTTTTAAAACTTAAAAATACCACTAAAACCGGATTGCACCCGAAGATGCAGGGGGCGCAGCGCATTTTTGACAATAATAAAATGAGCATTGTACAGTCGGTAGGGTATCCGCAGCCTGATTTTTCTCATTTCCGTTCTATGGATATCTGGATGAGCGCTTCCGATAGTAATAAGGTATTGACGACCGGATGGATGGGGCGTTATTTAGATAAGCGGTATCCGAAATTTCCTGAGGATTATCCGAATGCAAATATGAAAGACCCTTTGGCCATTCAAATCGGTCCTTTGGTTGCTTTGGCATTCATGGGTCCGAATACCAATATGGGTATGGCGGTAACCAATCCGAGTAGTTTTTACGATTTATTAGACAATGCGGCGGGAACGGTACCTTCTACTCCGGCTGGAGATGAGTTGGCCTACATTCGATTGTTGGCGCAACAAACCAATGAATATGCCGATGTTATTAAGGATGCGGCCTCTAAGGGAACGAATAAGTCGACTAAATATCCTACAGGGGTGCGCGGGAATAACTTGGCGGAACAATTAAAAATCGTAGCTCGATTGGTTCACGGTGGTTTGCAAACCCCGGTATATATGGTATCGATCGGCGGGTTTGATACGCACAGTGCCCAAGTAGACGCAAGCGATACCAAAGAGGGGGCACATGCCGAGTTATTGTCGCAGCTGAGCACGGCTATGGAAGCATTTCAGGACGATTTGGAACTTTTAGGGATTAGCGATCGCGTCGTTAGTATGACATTCAGTGAGTTTGGCCGACGGGTACAGAGTAACGCAAGTACGGGAACCGATCACGGGGCTGCGGCACCTTTAATGGTATTCGGCGATGCCGTGCAACCCGGAATCATTGGCAATAATCCGAGCATCCCAAGTGCCACTACCGTAAACGATAACGTTCCGATGCAATTCGATTTCCGTCAAGTGTACGGAAGCGTATTGCAAGATTGGTTCGAACTTCCAAGTTCAGAGGTAAAAGCGCTCTTGGGGGAAGACTTCAATACACTGCCCATCTTTAAGAACAATTTGAGCCGTATAGACACCTTTGCCGATTTTATGACGCAGATATCATTGGGGTCAATTTTTCCGAATCCGGCGAGGGAAAAATCGATTATTTCCTACCGAACCGATGCTGGGGGCCATTTACAGTTGTGTTTATATGATTCTTTGGGAAGATTGGTGCATACCTATTTCGACAAAGCACATAGTGCAGGTGATTATGAATTCGAGATGGACTTAAGAGGTTTGTCAACAGGTAATTATGTAGTTCAATTGCGCAGTTCCTTGAAGTCCGATACCCAGGTTTTACACGTATTGTAATGGGGTTTAATTGTGGGGATTTGGGGCCATAAACCTTAAACACGAAAAAAAAAGCGCTCGCTTTTTGCTAAAGTGGAAATCTGTCGTATTTTTGCACACCGAAAATTGTCCGATGGTGTAACTGGCAACACGTCTGGTTTTGGTCCAGAAGAGTCTAGGTTCGAGCCCTAGTCGGACAACAAAAATGATTTGATGATATCTGGGAGGGTCCCATGAGAAAGTAAAATCCTATTATGACTTCACTTATACATCCTGTCAAAATTTTTGGCGGCTCTGCCTCCTTAGACCTTACCCAAGCGATTTGCGAATTTTACGGAACCTTACCAGGTGAGTTGGCGGTTAGCCGATTCAGTGATGGTGAATTTCAGCCTAACTTTATGGAATCGGTTCGGGGTTGTGACGTTTTTATCGTACAATCTACCTATCCGAACAGCGATAACTTAATGGAGTTGTTAATGGCCATTGATGCGGCTAAGCGCGCCAGTGCCAATTACATTACAGCAGTATTGCCTTATTATGGTTTTGCACGCCAAGATCGTAAAGACAAGCCCAGGGTATCGATTGCCTCTAAATTGGTGGCTGATTTATTGAGTACGGCAGGTGCCAACCGTGTGATGACTATGGAATTGCATGCCCCTCAAATTCAGGGCTTTTTCAATGTTCCTGTTGATCACTTGGAAAGCTCCATCATTTTTGTTCCTTACATCAAAACGTTAAGCCAAGAGAATTTAGTTATTGCGGCTCCGGATGTGGGTGCTTCCAATCGCATCAGAGAAGTAGCCAAATTATTGAATTTGCCGATGGTAATTTGCGATAAAGAGCGCAAACGCGCTAACGAAATTGCCAATATGACGGTTATCGGAGATGTAGATGGCAAAGACGTCGTATTGATTGATGATATCATCGATACTGGGGGAACTTTGTGCAAGGCGGCGGCGATGTTAACGGAAAAAGGTGCGAAAACAGTTAGAGCCTTATGCTGTCACCCCGTTTTGAGTGGCAAGGCCTATGAAAACATTGAAAATTCAGTTTTAACGGAATTGGTGGTTACCGATACCATACCGTTGAAGCGACATATTGATAAAATTAAAGTACTTTCTGTGGCACCTTTATTTGCCCGCGCCATTAGAAATGTACACGAGAACGGCAGTATCAGTTCTTTGTTCAAGCAAGTCTTTAATTCACAGACTTCTTTGGATCTCAAACAAATCAAATAATTATTTAAATTCAGAATATGAAAACCATTTTATTAAAAGGTGAGTTACGCAGTGAAGTAGGAACTCGCACCGCGAAAGAATTGCGTCATAAGGGCATGGTTCCTTGTGTAATGTACAGCGATGGCAAAGAGGCCACGCATTTTGCTATTTATCAAGCAGATTTTAAGAATTTAGTTTATACGCCAAACGCTTATAAAGTTAAATTGAATTTAGATGGAACTGAATATCTTGCTATCTTACAAGATACTCAATTTCACCCGGTATCTGAAGCCATTATCCACGCCGATTTCTTAGAGGTAGCAGACGGCAAGAAGGTAGTAATGGAAGTTCCTGTTCGTGTAGTAGGAAATTCTCCTGGTGTTCGTGCAGGTGGTAAATTGGTGAAGAAAATCAACCGTTTGCGTTTGCGTGGATTTTTGAAAGACATGCCTGATTTCGTAGATGTTTCTATCGATACCTTAGAAATCGGTCAGAGTGCGAAAGTTCGCGTGCTTTCATTAGAGAACTTAGATATTTTAGATGCTCCTGAAAACGCAATAGTTTCTATTAAGACAACTCGTGCCTTGATGCAAGCGGCTGCCGAAGCTGCGAAAGCACCTGGAAAGAAATAATTTTACACGTTTGTTTGTGTTTAAAAGGCCGTCTGCTCAGACGGCCTTTTTCATTTCGCGGCGCCACATAAAATACCCTTTTGTGGCCAAAACAATAAATACGCCATAAAGCGCCGCCGTTATGTATTGTTTCCCCCAAAAAAACATAGGAACATAAAAAAGGTCAGCCAATATCCATAAATACCAATTTTCTATCCATCGGCGTGCTTGCATCCACAATGCAGTAACGCTCAAAACGGTGAGAAATGCGTCGAGGTGAGGTTGTTGGGCATTGGGGTGGTAGGCAAGATAAACCTTGAGCCAAATGAAGTAGGCGAGTGAAAATACGCCTAAAAGAGTTAAGAAATAAGATTTAGGCAGGTTTTGGATGGTTTTTTCGGTTTTTTGGGGATTTAGCGACGACCAATACCACCAACCATATATCTGGAATAGAAAGAAAATTCCTTGTAAATAGGTTTCCGAAAAGAAATGATTTTGGTAAAAAACATAGGCATAAATCACGGAGGCAAGCATGGCGACGGGCCAATTGAGGATGTTGTTTTTTGCCGCTAACCAAACGCACCAAAGGGATAAAAGGGCGGCGCTTATTTCCCATAAATAAGGAATAATGGCGGTTAAATTTAGGTTAAAATTGAGCATCAATGGCGGCGAAACAAATAAGGTTATCGCAAAAATAGGGGTATCGATAGAAAGGCCTTTGCTCGCAAACGATTCTTCGTTAAATTTGTTTCTCATCCTATAATATCAAAAACATGTTTGAACTACCAAAATTATCCTACGAGTTGAATGCGCTAGAACCGCATATCGATGCAAAAACCATGGAAATACACCACGGAAAGCACCATCAAGCATATGTTAATAATTTAAATGCGGCTATCGCAGGAACTGAATCTGAAGGCAAATCTATTGAAGAATTGATGGGTCACATCAGCCAATTGAGTCCTGCAGTTAGAAATAACGGTGGTGGCCATTACAACCACAGTTTGTTTTGGGAGGTAATCGGTCCAAATGGAACCGGTGCGCCAACCGGAAAATTGGCAACAGCCATTGAAGCGGCTTTTGGCTCTTTCGATGAATTTAAAACTCAGTTTGCGAGTGCCGGCGCTACCCGTTTTGGTAGTGGTTGGGCCTGGTTATTGGT
>CBFHXF010000046.1:0-8765 GCA_965659745.1 Bacteroidia bacterium | reverse complement strand
CCTATTTTAGGCCTTGACGTATGGGAACACGCATATTATTTGAACTACCAAAACCGCCGTCCTGACTACATTGCTGCATTTTGGAATGTAGTAAATTGGAACAAGGTAAGCGAATTGTTCGAAGCCGCTACGAATTAAGATTGTTTTATAATTTATGAAAAGGCCGAGGTATAAAACTCGGCCTTTTCTGTTGTATGACTGCGTATAGCCTGTAATTTCATAAGGTCAACCAAAATGCGGCTGGAACGACGTTTGCCTAAGTTGAATTTTTTGCAAATTTCTGGTAGGGTAGTTTTTTCATTTTCCGCAATAAATTTTAATATACCTTGTTCCAGTTTGCCTATCGATAACTGGGTGACTTTGTCTTGGCTGCGCATGAAATCTACGCTGGTTTTTGATGCTAAAATGCATTTGTCATTAACCCTTACATATACCCACCATTTATCGTCTTCGCCGCGCGCGTAATACGGTTTGTCCTTACCTTTGGGTATGTGTGCTTTAAGAATGGTTTTGCCTTCTATTATAATTTCTTCAACCCGGTAGGGTACTTCGGGCCTGCAATGAAAGCTTGCGGCCAATTCGAGCATGTGAATTTCATCTTCAGATTTGATGCCGGCAATACTGCCGTTATCGCGCACGCCTATAAGTAAATCTCCACCGTGGGTATTGGCAAAGCTGACCATAGATTTGGCAATTTTACGCGGATTTTGAATAAGTTGTTTAAAGTCGAGCTGCAGGCCTTCACCCGATTCAATGAGTTCTTTTATGGGATGCTTGGTAGGCATTTATTTGGTGGGCGCATAGTTCAGATAGGAGAAGGAATCAAAATCGAAGCTTTCATTAGCCGCATCTTGAAGATCTTCTGCCGTGAGCTTTTTGATTTCGGCGATGGTTTCTTCGATGTTTTTGGCCCTTCCGTATTTAAGAATTCCTTTACCTATGTGTATTAACAATCCGCTGCGGTTTTCGTTTGACATCAGTAATTGTCCGCAAATCTGACTTTTGGCCTGTGATAATTGCACTTTCCCTAATTTCTGATCTTTGAGTTTTTTAATCTCTTTTTCAATCAATTGCAGCGACTTTTGCATGTACTTTTCTTCGCAACTGATATAACAATGGAACATGCCTGCATCGCTATAGGGCTGATAGCCGCTTTCGATATTGTAAGCGTATCCATATTTTTCTCGAATGCTCAAATTCAAACGGCTGTTCATACCCGGTCCGCCCAATAAATTATTCAATAACATCAAGGCAAAGCGCTTGGGGTGGGTTTCCGAATAGGCGGGAAGTCCCATAATGGCATAGGCTTGTCCGAAATCAGACTCTTTAACGGTTCGAAAGGATTTATAATTCCAAGGGGTGGCTTGGCGGATTAAGGGTTCTTTTTTGGGGAAATGCACCTCCGAAAATTGATTTACAGTTTGTAAAACCCTGTCGGCCGAAAGGCTTCCTACTACCACAAAAACCATGTTATCGGGATGGTAATTTTGTTGGGTAAAAGACAGTAAATCGTTGCGTTGAATTTTATTTAAAGAATCGGTATCTCCCAAAATATTATGGGCCAATGGGTGATTTTCAAATAATAATTCTTGGAATTCGTCGTAAATATTTTCTTCGGGGGTATCGCGGTACATTTGAATTTCATCGGCTATTACCAAACGTTCCTTTTTCAGTTCGTTTTCGGGAAATACCGACCGGAATGCCACGTCGCAAAGGATGTCTACGGCACGTTTGAAATGGGTGCGTTGTACGCTTGCGTATAATGTGGTTATTTCTTTGGTAGTGAAAGCGTTAAGTTCACCACCTACTACTTCTAAATGATTGAGTACGTGGTAGGTTTTGCGCTTTTGTGTACCCTTGAAAAACATGTGTTCTAAGCAATGGGCAATACCCGGGAGGTCGCCGTCGTTTCGGCTACCGGCATGAATAACAAAGCCACAATGTACCAACGCGGAAGAAGGGGTTTTTACATGTGCAACCCGCAAACCATTATCGAGTGTGTAAAGTTGATAGGCAGAACGGCTCATAAAATTCAAAATTACTTCAGGTAATCTGTATTTTTGTAGTGTTCATGAAAATCAATTCAACATTACCGCTGGTTCAGGATTTAAAAAGTGGAAGATACAAGCGCGTTTTTATTACAACCCATCACAAACCCGATGGCGATGCCATGGGTTCAACCCTAGGTTTGTTACACATTTTGAACAAGTTAGGTATAAATGCCCATGTAATTACCCCAACCGATTATTCAGAGTCTCTGGCCTGGTTGCCCGGTGATGAAACGGTTACCAACTTTGAAGAATCGCCCGAACAGGTTAAAAACTTGTTGAATGAATCGGATATTGTTTTTTGTTTGGATTTTAATGTGCTGACCCGGATTAATGAGCTGGGAGATTTAATTAAAGAAGCGAACAAACCCATTGTTTTGGTCGATCACCATCAAAATCCCGAGGAATTTTACACGTATGCATTCTGGAACAACGAGGCTTCCAGTACGTGCGAATTGATTTTTGAATGGGCACGCGATAATTTTGGATTAGAGGCCATTGATAAAAATGCAGTTACTTGTTTGTACACTGGTTTGATGACTGATACCGGTAACTTTCAGTATATTAATACCCGTTCTAATACACACATAGTAGCAGCTCAAATGATGCAAATAGGGGTAGATCATGTAGATATTCACGAGCGTATTTATCATGTGTTTTCTGTAGATCGCAGCCGTCTTTTTGGATATTGCTTGTATAAAAAACTTGAAATATTAGAAGACTGTAAAACTGCTTTGATTTATTTAGACCGACATGAATTAGAAGAATTTAAAGTGGTGACGGGAGATACGGAAGGTTTGGTTAACTTTGGATTGGGAATTAAAGGCATTGTTTTGAGCGTATTAATAATAGACCGTACCGAAAAGGTTAAGATGAGTTTCAGAAGCAAAGGCAATTTCAGAGTCAATGAATTTGCTGGGAAATTCTTTAACGGCGGCGGTCATTTTAATGCAGCCGGTGGTGCAAGCGACGAACCCCTAGAGGAGGTAGTCGCCAAATTTAAGAAGGAAATTCTGGCATATAAAGAGGAGTTAAACGCCATAGCGATATGAAAAGACAGCGTATTTTTCTTTGGATAATCGGCATATTAGCGGTTCTTTCGATAGCGTTATACAGTTATCGTACGTTTTTCGCCTACAAAACAACCCCAACGGGTTTACAATATCGTTTTTTAAAAGGCGAAGCTGTAGCAGCGCCCTTCAGTAACGATCACTACTGTTTAATCAACTACATGATTGTAGGTCCAGACGGTGATACTCTCGTGAGTTCGTATGGAAATGATACCTTAGTAGAAGTGCCGTACCCGCCGGTGGCTACCAATGAATTGACCGAGGCGTTACGATTGGCTTCCCCCGGAAGTAAAGTCGAAATATTGCTTTCTACCGATAGTTTGAAGTTGAAAAACTCAAGCGATTACAAGGTGCAGTTGTTGCCGAACGGACAAATGGCGAAGGTGATTTTTGATTTGGAAAAAGTGATTACCAATCAAGAATACTATGAATTCTTAGCTAGTAAGACCTTTAAACGGGCTTTAGCGGAGAATAAGGCCATTGATGAATACGCAGTAAAAAATCCAGGATTGTGGCAGCTTGATACTTTCGAAATGGTGAAATATCGGGTTCTAAGCGATACCCAGGGTTTGTTTTGCAACATGTGGGTGTCGCCCAATTTATTCGGTAATGCCCCGATACATAAAGCCGCCAATGAAGTAGAATTTGATGTGGTGGTGAAGCGATTGAATGGCGATTTGATTATCGATAGCCGTTTGGAATATAAGAAATACATGGCCGATTACAGCGGACAGATTCACCCGATTAAGGCCTTGAATATTTTGCCTTTTTATGTAGACGAGGGCATGGAAGTAGAATTTTTAACCACTTCCGATTACGGTTTTGGCTCAAAGGGACGCATTGGAGTGCCTCCTTACACGCCTTTATCGGTTCGGATTTTTAATGTAAAACCCATACAATGAAAAAGAATATTTTAATTACCGGCGGTGCTGGATTTATTGGATCTCACGTGGTCCGCAGATTTGTAAACCGCTATCCCGATTACCACATTATTAATTTGGATGCGTTAACGTATGCCGGAAATTTGGCCAATCTTACCGACGTAGAAAGCGCCTCCAATTATGCGTTTCGCAAATGCGATATCACTAATATTTCAGAAGTTGAAACCCTTTTTAAAGAGTTCAAGATACACTCGGTGATTCATTTGGCCGCTGAGAGTCACGTGGATCGCAGTATTACCAATCCCATTGATTTCGTGATGACCAATGTGGTGGGCACGGTGGTTTTATTGAATGCATTCAAGCAGTATGGGGAAGCCGCAGAAGGCCGGTTTTACCATGTAAGTACCGATGAAGTATACGGCACACTGGGCGACGAAGGTAAATTTACCGAGTCAACGCCTTACGATCCAAATTCGCCTTACAGCGCAAGTAAAGCCAGTTCGGACCACTTTGTAAGGGCCTACCATGAAACCTATAAATTGCCTGTAGTAATTAGCAATTGTTCGAATAATTACGGAAGTCATCAGTTCCCTGAGAAATTAATTCCGTTAATGATTCATAATATTAAAAATAGCAAACCTTTACCAGTTTATGGGAAGGGCGAAAACGTGCGCGATTGGCTTTGGGTAGAAGACCATGCGTCGGCTATCGATGTGATTTTCCACGAGGGTCGATTGGGCGAAACCTACAATATTGGAGGTAATAACGAATGGAAGAATTTAGATTTGGTACATAAGTTGTGTGAAATTATGGACCGTAAACTAGGTCGTCCTGAAGGAAAATCAGCCGAACTCATTACGTTTGTTACCGATCGAGCCGGTCACGACTTCCGCTATGCCATCGATGCTTCTAAATTGGAAAATGAATTAGGTTGGAGTCCGTCGGTTGCATTTGATCAAGGATTTGAGAAAACGATTGATTGGTATTTAGAAAACGAAGCGTGGTTAGATGGAGTTACCAGCGGCGCTTACCAATCTTATTACTCTGAACACTACGACCACCGTTAATACATGCATAATTTAAAACTTTACAATACCCTTTCGAGAAATATCGAATCTTTCCACTCTATAATCCCTGGTAAAGTGGGCATGTATGTCTGTGGCCCGACCGTTTATGGTCCGCCGCATTTGGGACATGTTAGAGGCCCGATTGTGTTTGATGTGTTTCGTCGATTGCTCTTGAAAAAAGGGTATCAAGTACGTTTTGTTCGCAATATTACCGATGTAGGTCATTTGGTTGGCGACGCCGATGAAGGGGAAGATAAGTTGCAAAAGCAGGCCCGCTTAGAGCAGATAGAGCCCATGGAGGTGGCGCAAGCATATACTGATTCCTATAATTGGGTGATGGATGCCATGAATGTGATGAGGCCAAGTATAGAGCCGAAGGCGAGTGGACATATCATCGAGCAAATTGAAATGATTCAGGCCATCATGGAATCTGGTTTGGCTTATGAAGCCAATGGTTCGGTTTATTTTGATGTAGATGCGTACCAAAAAGAGCATCATTATGGAAAGTTAAGCGGACGTGTATTAGACGATTTAATGGCAGGAGCAGGCAATGCGAGTCGCGAATTAGAGGGACAATCAGAAAAGCGCAGCGCTCATGATTTCGCGCTGTGGAAGAAGGCGTCTCCGGAGCATATCATGCAATGGAGCAGTCCTTGGGGCAAAGGTTTTCCCGGTTGGCATATAGAATGTTCGGCGATGAGCGCTAAATATTTGGGCTCGGAATTTGATATTCACGGAGGGGGTATGGATTTGTTATTTCCACACCACGAATGTGAAATTGCACAAAGTACGGCGGCTCATAAACATGAGCCCGCTCGGTATTGGATGCACCATAATATGATTACGATTAACGGTCAGAAGATGGCCAAGAGTTTGAATAATGGCATCAAAGTAAGCGAACTTTTTGAGGGAAATCATCCCTTGTTAAGCCGTGGATTTGGTCCGAATACCTTGCGTTTTTTCGTATTGCAGGCGCATTACCGCAGCACCTTAGACTTCTCTGAAGAGGCTTTGGAAGCTTCCGAAAAAGGGCTGAAGCGTTTGTTGGAAGCTTTTAAGAAAATTGGAACCATTGAGGCGGGAAAGGAGTCTACATTTGATATTACCACAGTAATTAATAACCTTGACAATGCGCTTTTAGAGGATTTAAATACGCCGATTGCCATTGCACAATTTTTCGAATTGGCCAAGTATATCAATATGGCTTCCGATAAAAAAGGAAGTTTCACAGTAGAGGATATTGCCCTGATAAAGGCGGTTGTTTCGGATTATTTTGAGGGAATTTTAGGACTTCAATCGGAGGCGCAGGCAGATAATAACGGCGCGATGAACGAAGTGATGGAGATATTGATACAATTGCGGGGCGAGGCCAAGCAAGATAAGAATTATGCATTGAGCGATGCCATTCGCAATCGATTGAAAGACAAGGGCATTGAGTTGATGGATTCAAAAGAGGGTACTACTTGGAAGCTTAGTTAATGCCCGGACATTTCACTTTTTTCTCGGAGGAAATCGAACACGGCTTTGCTCGTTTTAATGAGTCGGAGGCAAAGCACATGGTTCAGGTTCTGCGGTTTTCGGCAGGAGATGAGGTTTGGTGTACCGATGGCAAGGGGCATCGGTACCGCACGGAGTTAGTTTCGGCTTCAAAGAAAGAGGTAAAGGCGCAAATACAGGATACTTTCACGGTAGAGCCTCCAACTTTTACCTTAGTAGTGGGCGTATTGAAAAGTACCGATCGTATGGAATGGTTGTTGGAAAAATCGGTAGAATTAGGACTTCAGAAATTGGTGTGGACGGCTTGTGATAATAGCGAAAGGGCAAAAGTTTTTCTCGATAAGCTTATGAAAACCTGTGTGGCTGCGATGAAACAATCACATGGTTCTTGGTTACCGGTTTTAGAACATATGAGTTTTAAAGAAGCATTAGAGCAATATGGTGAAGGTGCTTTTTTGGCGCATTGTTCGGGTGGTTTGGCGTATTCTGCGAAGGATTTAAGAGCAGATTCTGTGGTTTTTATTGGTCCGGAAGGTGATTTTTCTGAATCTGAAATTAGGATGGCCAAAGAAAATGGATTGAAGGAGTTGGAATTGGGTTCGCGGATTTTGCGGACAGAAACAGCGGCGATAGCGGCATGTGCAGCCGCTAACTTAAGGGTTTGATATCCTCCTAATAGTTGCGCTGCGTTTCAAATTAGGTAAAAGCCTTTTTATAATGGATTTTTTATAGCGTGTTTATCTCGATTCAGAGGTAAATGGATATACATGCATGATTTAATTTAACGGTTGTTTATTGATTCCTACTTTGTGTCAATAGTTTCAAATAAGCGCGTAAATGGATATATCCGTTTTTATACGTTTGGGTTACGAGTCGGGTAATGCGGTGGGTGCAACTTTGTATCGTTGAACAAGGGCACACGGGGTGCTTTTGGAAAAGCACAAAACAAATGTTATGAAAAGTTTATTGAATTCTGTCCGTTTGTTCGGACATGTGGGCAAGGACCCAGTGATCATGGATTTCGAAAGTGGTAATAAGCTTGCGAAATGGAGTATGGCGACTCACGAAAAGAAGAAGACAAAAAGTGGGGAGGTTGAAGATGAGGTGCAGTGGCACAATTTAATTGCATGGGGATCCTTGGCGAAAATGGTGGAGGATTATGTGAAGAAGGGCATGAAGCTTTCTATTGAGGGGAAGTTAAGTTATCGATCGTATGTGAACAAGGATGGTGTGGAGGTAAGAACCTCAGAAATTCTGGTTAAGGATGTGTTGTTGGTAGAACGAAAGATCGAGCGTGAGGAAGAGGTGGAAGCGGATGAGAGTGAGGCAGGTATGCCATTTTAATCGGGGATTTACATGCAGCATAAAGGGGCCTAGCGCCCCTTTTGCGTTTTTTGCAAATAAAAAAGCGTTTTTTGAAGCATAGGGTTTGGGGGAATGGGGCTCATTTGGGTGTTTAATTTTTAAAACGCCTATGGAAACTATAAAAAATTACTGTCCCGAATGTAACGAAAAACTCAGAGGTAGAACCGATAAGAAATTCTGTTCCGATTCATGCAGGTCGATGCATCACAATCGACAGAAAGCGGATCAATCGATGGTGTTAAAAATGATTGATAAGCGATTGAAGCGGAATCGTAAAATTTTGATGGGATTGTATGATACCCTAACGGGAGATTCCAAGATGGTTCCTTTAAAATATGTTGAAAATCTTGGTTTTACCTTTAATTTTTACACGCATATCGAAAATGATTTACATAACGAAATGGTGTTCTGCTATGAATATGGGTATCGCAAAGTCGATAATCAAAAAGTTCAGCTTTTGAAACAAATACCTTTTAGTGAGGGTGTTGATATAATTGCGTAACTTTGCGGGTTCATTCGAACCCCCATGGATAAAAAAGATCAACCCGAAAAAAAACGTTCTTTGTTAGATCGTAAGCCTGTAAGTAAAGATTCAGCCAGACCGGCTGAAAATCGGGAAGATCGCCCAGCGCGAAATAGTGCGCCTCGCGGCGGTGAATACAAACAAAGAGAAGAGTTTAGGGGCGATTATAAAGGTGGCAGCAAACGCGGCACCGATGATCGGCCGAGTAATAATAATGAAGACCGTAGAAGCGGTGGCTTCAAGGGTCGCGGCGGTGACGATCGCAGAAGCGGTGGATTCGAGCGCAAAGAAGGCGGAGATCGCGGTGGCTTCAA